>JBEKGQ010000407.1:0-6643 GCA_050012715.1 Polyangiaceae bacterium | reverse complement strand
GCGACGAAGGAAAGGTCATGCGCGTCGAGCCCGGCGCCGGCTCCTCGGTGTACTTCAAGACCGACGGGCCCTTCGTCGTCGCGCTCGCGGTGGCCGACGACGGCGCGGTCTACGCGGGCACGGGGGGCAAGGGCCTCCTCTATCGCATCACCGCCGCCGGCCACGCCACGGTGCTCTACGATTTTCACGGCGAGGACGTGCACGCGGTCGCCATCGCGCCCGACCACACCCTCTGGGCCATCGCCAACGAGGGCGCCGCGAGCACGACCGAGACGACCGAGTCGTCGTCGCGTCGCACGACCGGCGGGCGCACGCCTCCCGGGCCGAGCACGATCCCGCGCATCAAGGTGGGCAAGGGGTCGCTCTGGCACTTCGACGCGCAGGGTCGCCCCGAGCGCGTGATGCACCACGACGAGTTTCACTACCTGTCGCTCGCGCTCGACGACAAGGGCACCCCCTACGTAGGCACCGGCGCCGAGGGTCGGGTGTACACCGCCGACGACGCTCACCGCGTCTCTCTCGTCGCGGACACCGACGAGCGACAGATCGGCGCCCTCGTCGTTTCGGGCGCCGTACGCTTCTTCGTCGGCAGTGACCCGGCGTCGTTCCACGACGTGCTCGCGGTGGGCGGGCAGGACGCGGTCTGGACCAGCAAGGCGCTCGACGCGGGGCTCCGCGCGCGCTTCGGCCACATGCGCTGGACCGGCGCGGGCTCGCTCCAGGTGACGACGCGCACCGGCGACACGCAGACGCCGGACACGACGTGGAGCCGCTGGAGCGAACCGGTGGCGGACGGCGGTCCGATCGGAAGCCCCGAAGGGCGGTTCATCCAGGTACGGGCCAAGCTGCTCGACGCGGGGGCGACCATCGCCGACGTGAGCGTCCCGTTCGTGACGAAGAACCTGCGCGCGGTGGTGACCGAGGTCGCGGCGCGGCAGAAGGGCTCGCACGAGTCGAGGGATTCGAAGGAGTCGAAGGAGAAGGACGGCGTGCCGGCGAGCGGCAACGAGCTGCCCCGGCACGATGCCGTCGTCCACGTGACGTGGAAGGTCGACAACCCCGACAACGACGACCTCCGCTATCGCGTCTCGTTCCACCGGGACGGGCAGACGCGGTGGCTCGACGCGACCACGCCCGACGAGGTGCTCACGCGGTCCGAGCTCGACTGGGATACGTCGTCGCTGCCGGAGGGGAAGTACCGCGTGCGCGTCGACGCGAGCGACGAGCTGGCGAACCCGCCGAGCGACACGATGCACTTCGCGCTGGAGACGTCGCAGGTGCTCGTCGACAACACGCCGCCGGTGATCAAGACGCTGACGGCGCAGCTTCACCGCCTGCACGTCGAGGTCGTCGACGGGCTCGGGCCCATCGCCCGGGTCGAGGTCGCGATCGACGGGCGAACCGAGTGGCGGCCCCTCGCGCCGGTCGACGGCATCTTCGACACCGCGGACGAGACGGTCGACACCGACTTGACGCTGCTCCTGCTACCCACGCCCGGACCGCACGTCATCGCGGTGCGCGCCTACGACGCGGCGGGAAACTTCGTCGTGCGCGAGGTCGAGGGCCAGTAGCGCTGCCGCGCCCTACTTGGCGCCCGGGACCACCGGCGTGCTGCCCGGCGCGAGGTCCTTCACCTTCGTGCCGTCGGGGTCGTAGAGCGTCGAGCAGAGCGCGTTCCCGCGACCACCGCCCCGCTGCACGTTCACCGCGAAGCCCCGCGCGGGCGGGCCCGCCGCAGCGACGTAGGTGTGCGCGACGTCGTCGCAAGCCGGAGGCTTCTGGGCGAAGACCCCCACCTGGCAGACGACGAGGGTCGAGAAGTGCGGCGACGTCGCCGCCGACGCGTCGAAGCGGTCGTGCATGATGTGCTGCATCTTGTCCATGTCCATGACCATCGGCTGGTCGCATCCCATCGCGGCCATCTCCTTCGTGCCCTTGGCACGCTGCGCCTCGGTGACGAGCTCGGCCATGTCGCCGATCGTGCCGAAGACCGTCTCGCCCGTCTTGCTGTGGGCGAACGCATAGAGCCCGATGCCGGCCGCGACGAGGAGGACGAGGCCGACTCCCCCGACGATGGCCAGGGCGATGAAGCAGCCGCGATTGGACTTCTTCGGTGGCGGGGGGCGCGGCGGCGGAGGTACGGGGGCTTGCATGCTCGCGTCGACACCGTACCAGGGCGGCGGGCCGGCTGCGCACGGACGTTCGCACTTGCTCGCACTTGCCCGCCCCTGGCCATGGCTCAGTCACGCCTGCGACACCGCCGTCAGGGTGGACGGCCGCCGCACCGGGCACGAGGCCCACGAAAGCTAGCGATCTCGCTACGGTCCGGCCACAATCGAGGTGTCGGCACGCGCCGTGTACTGCTGCGGGTCGGGTCGGGAGCCTATTCGCCGTCGATGATTCCTCGGGTCACGGTCTGCGCCGCCATCGCCCTCCTCGTGCTGGGCCCCGCGGCGGCGTGCAACGTCACCTCGGCCACGAGCTCCGAGGATCTCCCGGCGCCGCACCCCGTGGGCGTCGACGGCGGCGACGCGGCCGCAGCGGCGCTTGCCGACGCCGGCCCGGCGGATCAGGCGCAAGCGCCGGCAACCCAGGGCAGCCCGCTCTGCAACGCGCCGCTCACCGGGAGCTGCTATCCGGACGACTTGTCGACGGCGAAGGCGTGCGGCCTCGCGCCGGACGGCGGCGCCTACAACGCCTCCGCGGGCTACGACAACGTGACGCTCGCTTGCCGGGTCGTCGCCACACCGCCCGACGCCAACGGAGTCGCGCAGGCCCCGGCGTGCGAGCCGGCTGGAACGGCGGGCGACGGCTCGTGGTGCAAGTCTTCGGACGAGTGCCAGGCCGGCTTCGACTGCGTCGGCTCGGGCACTTGTCAGCACTACTGCTGCTCCGGCAACACCGAATGCGGCCCCGAGCTCCCCCAGGCGGTCGCCGACGAGTTTTGCGACATCCAGCCGACGACCCAGGCGACGGGCATCGAGATCCCCGTCTGCATGCCAATCCACCCCCCCGGCGGCTGCCAGCTCCTCGATCCGAGCGCGTGCTCGACGACCGAGACGTGCTCGGTGGTGCGGGACGACGGCTCGACGAGCTGCGTGGGCATCGGCGGCGCGAAGGCGGGGCAGCCGTGCGACAAGGAGCACTGCGCGGCGTCGCTCGCGTGCCTCGGCGCGGTCGGGTCGCGGACCTGCTACCAGCTGTGCGACACGTCGACGGCGCAGCAGTGCTCGACGACGCAGCAGTGCAAGGGAGGCTTGCCGCTGTTTCCGGATCCGACCATCGGGATCTGCCAGTAGCGTCGCGGGCGCGCGGGGGCTCAGGACTCGACGAGCGCCCGGAGGCGATCGATCGCGGTGTCCCACTGCGCCGAGATGAGCGCGAGGGACTGGCGCGCCACCTCGAGCCGGCGCGGCTCGAGCTCCCAGACGCTCTCACGGCCGTCGCGACTGCCGCGGACTACACCCGCCTCGGCCAGGACGCGCAGGTGCTTGGTGACCGCTTGCCGCGTGACCTCGGCGCCCTCGGTGAGCGCAGCAATCGACTGGGGGCCTCCCTCGCAGAGGCGCACGACCAGGTGCAGCCGCGTGGCGTCCCCGAGCGCCGCGAACACGGGGGCCGATGCATGCAGCGAGCGAGCCGCGCGACTAGGCCGCATGCGCCAGGTGCTTCTCGATGAGGCCGAGCTGCGCCGTCCAGCCGCCCTCGTTCATCTCGAACGCCTTGGCGCGGCGTGCGAGCGGAACGCGGTCGAAGCCCGACTCGGTGATCGTCAGCCGGGTGCCTCCCGCAACCGTCTCCAGCTCGAAGGTGACTAGCGTCGTCGGCTCGGCCGAGTAGTCGACCTTCGGGTCGACGGCGAACGGGTGCCACCGGAACGAGAAGAGGCTCGACGGCTGGATACGGTCGACGGTGATCTCGAACGTGGCCCCCGCATACGGCTCCTGCGTCTTCGCGACCTCCGGGTCGGCCTTCGTCGGGACGACCTTGCCCTCGAGCCGCTTTCCCACGACGAACGGGCCGTCGAACGCCACGCCGAACCAGGGGCCGAACTGCTCCGCGTCGCTGATGGCGCGCCACACCCGCTCGAGCGGGGCGCGGAGGAGGGTCGACTTCACGATGCGATCGGTCTCTGCGGACATGTGCAACCTCCGGGTTGCCTTTGTCATTAGTCGCGCCGTCCGCACCATGCAACCACAGAGTTGCCTTTACTCCGCTCGTCCGGGTCGTGAGAAGCTCGAGAACGTCGAGAGAACATCGGCTTTCCGAGAGCCGCACCTGCGCGCCCGGTAGACATGTCCCGGGACACCCCCCGGATCGTCCCGGACGCCCCTGGCTCCTCGGTTTCTCGCGGAATCAGCGTCTCGTCGAGCGGCATGGTCCTTGGAGTGTGCCCGCAGCATGACGATGACCGGGACATGGGTCGGTCCGCGCGAGCGCGCGGCCGAGGTGGGCGTCGAGTCTCTCGGCGACGCGGAGCTGCTGGCGATCGTGCTCGGGACGGGCTGCACGGGGACGCCGGTGAGCGTGCTGGCGGCGCGCATGCTCGAGGAGCACGGCGGCGTCGCCGGGCTGGCCCGCGCGGGGGTCGGTGAGCTCGGGGAGCCCACCGGCATGGGCCCCGCCAAGGGGACGCGCCTCGCCGCCGCCATCGAGCTGGGGCGCCGGGCGACGTTCGCCGCGTCGCTCGACGCCCTGCCCAAGCTCCCCGATCGCGAGGCGGTCGAAGCGTGGGCCCGCCCGCGCCTCGCCACGCTCGACCACGAAGAGCTGTGGGTGCTCGCGCTCGATGGTCGTCACGGAATGCGCGCGGCGAGGCGGGTGGCCTCGGGAGGCATCCACGGCCTTCACGTCACCGCGCGGGATCCGCTGCGAGTCGCGCTGCGCGAGGCGGCGAGCGCCTTCGTGCTCGTTCACAACCACCCGAGTGGGGACCCGACACCGAGCGACGAGGATCTGGCGTTCACCCGGGCGGTCGCCGAAGGAGCCACCGCCATCGGAACGCCCATGCTCGACCACATCGTCGTCGCACGGCGGAGGGCGACGTCGATGCTCGACGCCGGCCTCCTCGGCCCCTGGTCGACGGCGCGCGCCAAACCGCTGGGCCGCGTGTAGCGGTCAGGGGGACGCCGCGGTGAGATCCCCCGAGGCCCGCTGCGGCAGGGCGAGGAGCTCGTCGAGCGTCCTCGGCGCGTAGAGGAACGCGTAGGCGGCCTCGCTCGCGAGCACGCGCTTGAGGTAGTTGCGCGTCTCGTCGAACGGGATCCGCTCGACGAAGAGGTCGAAGTCGTCGGCGCCGCGCTCGCCCAGCCAGCGGCGGACGGAGCCCGAGCCGCTGTTGTAGGCGGCAATCGCCAGCGCCGGGTTCGCGGCGAACGACGTCCGAAGCTGCGCGAGGAGCTTCGCCCCAAGGGCGATCGAGACCTCCGGCCGGCGGAGGGACGCGTCGTCCGAGGCGAGCGGCGTCCCTCTCGCCACCATGCGCGCGGTCCCGCCGACGAGCTGCATGAGGCCGAGGGCGTTGGCGACGCTGTGCGCGTCCGGATTGAAGGCCGACTCCTCGCGCATGATGGCCCAGGTGAGCGGCGAGGGGATCCCGACCGACGCGCTCTCCGAGTCGACGATGCCATCCCAGGGACGGGGAAACGCGACCTGCCAGGGGAGCTTCCAGCGCCCCGCCGGCCAGTGGCTGCGGTAGTCCACCAGCCGCGCCCGCGCGAAGGAATGACCGAGGTCGGGCGCGCCGGCGCGGTCGTAGAGCCAGGCGACGGTCCAGACGACCTCGGGGTCGACTCCGTCCGCGACCAGACCGCCGGCGGAGGCCTCGCGGCGGGCGGCGTCGATCTCGCCGACCTCGAGCAGGCGCTCGAATCGGTCGAACGCGGGCGTGCCGAGCTCGACGTGATTCGACGTCAGGAAGGGCCCGGACGGCTCCCGGGCGATCGCGGCCTGCACGGCGCCCCGCGCGGCCGCCGGGTCGAGGCTCCTCAGGCGCGCATGGGCCATCAGCATGTAGAACGCGAGCGGCTGCTCCGCGATGACCCCGGCGTACCGCGCCTTCGCGTCGTCGAGGTCGCCCGCGAGCTGCGAGACGCGCGCGCGATAGTAAGCGGTGCGGCCGCTCGAGCCCCAGTTGCGGTCGTCGAGGGAGAGCGCGAGCAGGCGATCGAGCGTGGCCCGAGCGCCGTCGAGGTCGGGCCTGCCCAGCTGCGTCGCCGCGACGCGAAAGAGCGCCTCGCCCTTCATGTCGCCGTCGGGGTACGCGTCGGGGATCGACGCGAGCATCGCGAGGGACTTCGCCTCGTCCCCCTCGTCGTAGACGATGAGCGCGGCGTGGAAGCGCGCGTCGTCGGCGAGGCGATGCGCCGGGAAGCGCTTCTCGACCAGGGCGAAGCGCGTCGTCGCCTCGACGTTGCGGTAGGCCGACGAGCTGGCCTTGCCGCCGTAATAGAGCGCCGTGACCTGCGCGTCCTCGCCCTCGCAGCGCGCGATGGCGTCCCCCCACGCGTCCGCGGCGTCGCCCGACTTGCCGTGCGGGACGGCCTGCGCGCGCACGATGGACGCCTTGCAGGCGGCCTCGTGGTGCTTCTTGCCACCGCTACCGCGCCTGCGGACCGCGTCGAGGAGCGCCTCGGCGGTCTCG
>JBEKGQ010000406.1:0-6647 GCA_050012715.1 Polyangiaceae bacterium | reverse complement strand
GCATCGTCCTCGCCGCCGGCGACAAGGACGGCGCGCACGACGCGATGAAGGCGCTCGCGGCGCGGACGGACGCGGCGGGGGTGCCGACGCGCTTCGTCAGCCTCGGCCCGGTCGGGCACGAGCTACCGCTCCCCGCGCCGTCCGACATGGACGCGCGGATGTGCGGCGCGATCGCCTGGGTCCGCGAGGCCGATCCGGCGGCGTGTCGCGCGACCGCGCCCTGAACCGGGGGGAGAGCCCTCAGGGCTTCGGGTGGGCCGACAAGAAGCCCCACACGTACTCGCCCCACGCCGGCTGATTCAGCGTCGGGATGTGCGTTCCGCCGTTGATGGTCCAGAGCTCCACGTCGATCCCGGTGGGGCAGCCGCCGTACGTCTGCACCACGGTCTGGTTGGGCGGGAGCGTCGTGTCGATGGTGTACGTCTGCCCGTTGGGCGCGAGAGGACCGGTGCACCCGTTCCGGGTCGCCCAGTCGGCGACCGTGGTCGGGGCGCCCGGGTAGGTTCCCT
Organism: Polyangiaceae bacterium; assembly: GCA_050012715.1. GTDB lineage: Bacteria > Myxococcota_A > Polyangia > Polyangiales > Polyangiaceae > Palsa-1150. The sequence goes on along the minus strand of JBEKGQ010000406.1, from coordinate 6,138 downwards.
CGCTCGTCATCCCGCCGTCGTAGTCGATGGTCGTATCGGCGTTGCCGTGGATCTCGACGACGGAGACCTTGTCGGTCGGCTCGCAGTGGCTGAGATCGTCCCACTGCGCGCCCGCGAGGCTGAAGATGGCCGCGACCGTCGAGGATCGGTCGCACGCGAGCCGGTGGCTCATGAACCCGCCGTTCGAGTGGCCCACGACGAAGATGCGCTTCGGGTCGACGGTGTACTTCGACGAGATGTCCTGCACCACCGCGTCGAACCACTGCACGTCGTCGACCGGGACGTCGTAGAGATCGCAACAGGCGTCGGTGGCGTTCCAGAACCAGCTGTTGGTCTGGTCGAGCGTGCCGTCACCGTACGCGTAGAGGTACGTGTGCTCGTCGCTGGCGTTCGTCAGCTGGAAGTACGCCTCCTGGGTGGCCCCCGTGACGCCATAGCCGTGGAACATCACGACCAGCGGCGTGGGTGATCCGGCGACGTACCCCGTGGGGACGTGCAGCGTGTACGGTCGCGCCGCGACGATGCCCGCCGCGTCGAGCGTCGAGGCCTCGACCCCCGCGTCGGCGGCGTCGTCGGCGGAAGCCTCGACCGGCGCGGCGAAGACGTCTCCGCCCGTGGACGCGTCGTTCTGCGCCGCCGAGGAGGGAGAGGAGCTGGAGGAGCAACCGAGAGACGACGGCGCGAGCGCCAGGACCGCGAGCGCGGTGATCGTAGAGGCGAAGGAGTTCGACACGACCTCTCAGATAGCGTCCGCGCTCGATCCCGTCGACCAAACGCTACGCTAGGGGCAGCCGTTCGCGCAGGTGAGGTAGGCGTTGCACGCAGCATTGCCTGCACACGACGACGCGATGGTACCCGCGCTCGGATCGCACTTCGCGCCGGACGCCGTGTACTTGGTGAAGCACGTGTTGCAGGCCGTCGACGTCACCTCGCCGGCCGTCGAGCAGTAGTCGCCCGCCCCGGAGCACTCGCTCTTGCACACGCTGCTCACGCAGAGGCACGCCGCGATGTCCGCGAAGAAGTCGTTCGCGCCCGCCGAGCAGTACGTCACCGCGCAGCAGGTCTGGATGCAGGTCGTGTTCTCGCTGGTCGACCCGTCGTCCGCGTTGAAGCACTTGTTCTGGTTGGCCGTGGTGCAGGTGCCCACGCCGCCGCCGCTCGAGCTTCCGCTGCTCGAACCGCTCGAGCTGCCGCTCGACGAGCCGCTGCTCGAGCCGCTCGACGACCCGCTCGAGGAGCCGCTGCTCGATCCGCTCGAGCTCCCCGACGAGCTGCCGCTCGACGAGCCGCTGCTCGAGCCACTCGACGACCCGCTCGAGGAGCCGCTGCTCGACCCGGAGCTACTGCTGCTCGAATCGTCGCCCGCGTCGTCACCGCCGCTGCTCGAGCTGCCGCTGCTGCTGGTGGAGCCGCTGGAGGTGCTCGACGAGCCACTCGACGACGTGCTGCCACTCGATGACGTGGACCCGCTGGAGCTCGTCGACCCGCTGGAGCTCGTCGATCCGCTGCTCGACCCGCTACCGGAGCTGCTGCTCGAGCTCGGCCCGGTGCCCCCGACGCAGACCGGGACCGTCGTCGACGTACCGTTCGGCGCGGCTCCCTCGCACGTCGTCCCCGGCGGACATCCGTGCTTCGAGTCGCAGAAGGGGAGGCACTGCCCGGTGATGCAGATCAGCTTGGAGCCGCACGCCGCCGTCCCTTGCGTCTCGTCGCACGCGGAGCCGGCGGAGCCGGGGCCCGCGGCGATGCAGGAGTAGAGGTCGGGCGCCACGAGAGCGCACGTCTGGCTGCCGCTGCACTCGAACGGATTGTCGTTGCACGGTTGCGACGAGCACGCCGCAGCGACCGCCACGGCACCGGCGGCAAACAGCGCGACGAAGACGGAGACGGTCTTCGGGGACTTCATGGCGGCTTCTCTACCACCCGTGACGGGCCGCACACGAGAGGCAGCACACATCCACTCCACCGCTCCAGTAGGGGCGGGATTCTACAGGGACCGCGTGGCGCCGAGACGCGTCAGGCTCCGGGCGGGAGCCACCCTCCGGGCGGCCTCAGAAGAGCGTGTCCTGAAGCTTCTTGTCGAGCTGGTCGAAAGCCCCGTCGAACATCGAGTCGTAGACCTTCTGCTGGAAGTCCTCGCGAGACATCCCTTCGTCCTTCACCTTCCAGAGCTCCGCGCCGCGCCACGACTTCACCTTCATCTGCAGCGGCGCGCCCTCGGGGAGGACGAACGTGGCGTCGAACGCGAAGTTGAAGCCCGCGAAGAGGGTGTTCGGCTTGATGCTCACCGTGTTCACGTGGGACCACTCCGGCGAATAGTCGACCACGAGCGTCGGCACGGTGGTCGGGTTGGGCGCGCCGGGGTCGAGCGAGTCCCCGACGCGCACCGCCAGCACGTCCGGCGCGATCTCCGCCGCGAAGCCCTTCACCACGTCCGCCGCCACGCGCTGCTCGCGCTGACGCATCGCCGCCGTCGTCACGTACTTGGACGGGAGCGCGTCGGGCCCGGGGTAGTGCATGCTCTTCATGGCCTTCTTGTCGGCGTCGTCGAGCGACTTCGACGGCTTCATGCGGAAGCGCACCTCGCAGGCCGGGTTCCCGCTCTTTTCGACCCACGCGAAGAGGCGGTCCATGAACGCGTTCGTGGAGGCGTCCGCCTTCGCCTTCTGCTTCCAGCCGGCGAGGGCCTGGGCATAGAGCGCGTGCCGCGCGGCCTTGAGCTCGGGCCCGAGGTCGTTGTCCGGGTACTTCTTCGCGAAGTCGTCGAGCCCGGCGACGGTCCCGAGCTTCGTCGCCTTGTCCAGCTCGACCAGCATCGCGCGGTGCAGCGCGGCGTCGATCTCCGGCGCGATCTTGGAGCCCGGATGCGCGGCGGCGAAGGCCTGCACCGCCTCGACCGAGCCCTGGGCCGCGGCGGCCTGAAGCTCGGCGCGCGGGAGGAGCACGTCGCGGACCTCTCCCGAGTGACGGCCCCCCTGCGACAGATACTGCTCGTAGGCGGGCACCGTCGCGGCGATCGCCGCCGACCGGTACATCGCGTCGTCGCTCATCCCGTTGCGCGCCCAGCCGAGGCCGAGCCCGAGGACGAGGCCGAGCACCGCCGCCACCGCCCAGTCGAAGCGCGTCCACGCGGGCACGGAGGGCTTCATCATCTCGGTCGGGCCGATCGGGCTCGACATCGCGCTGTCGTGGAGGGGATCGAGCTCGGCGAGCACGTGTCCTTCGTCCTCGGCCACCGCGCGCGCCAGCTCGTCGCGGGTCTTGGTGAGCTGCTTGTCCGCGCGCTCGGCGTCGTCGACGCTCCCGCCGTGGATCGAGACCCGCGAGCCGTCGCGCATGCGCAGCTCGAGGCCCGGAGACGGCGTGGCGACACGCTCGACCGACTCGGCGTCCACGACGGCCCACACGCGGAGAACGGGCCCGAGGGCCTCGACGAGGCAGCCGGGGAAGAGGTAGGTGCCGGCCTTGTAGGGGAGGGAGTCGAGCGCGCGGATGAGGGCCATCGCGTGGACGACGCCGTAGGTCGCCATCCCCCACAGCACCACGTCGACGGCGATGAGCTTCGCCCCGTGGAGAGCCATCCCGCTCGACACGTCCCCCCACCCGCTCCGCAGCAGAATGACGGCGATCAGCGCGACGACCGCGCTGCCGCCGAGGTACGCCCACGCCATGGTGCGGGGCGCCTTCTCGAAGAGGACCGGCACAGGCGGAGCCGTCCTGCGGGTCGCGGCGACGAACCGATCCTGAATCGGCCGCGGCAGCAGGAAAAAGTCGACTTTCTTGGCGATTCGCACGGCCGTCGGTCGCATCGTAGCGGAGAACGTCATCGGTTCGGCGCCTTCGCCACTGGTGCGGAATCTCCGGGCCATTTGCGCGTACCTCCGGTGTCGACAGCGCCGCTGATGCGAGCGGCGTTCCCGCGCTCGCCGGCCAGCGGATTGCAGCGGGATTCATGCCCACCGCGCTTTTCCAGCAAGGCGGCCCGTGGAGCGGGAAGTACGACATGGATCGGGGGTCATCCGCCCTGGGGCGAGGGCGTCCCTGAGAAGACGAGACTACGCAGCGGCGGGGGCGAGCCCGCGATCAGAGCGCGCGGAGGAGCTGCCCGCGAGCAAAGCGCCCCAGCTTGTGCCTCGACGCGGCGAGCGCGAGCTTGTCCTCTCGGGGCAGGGCCTTCATGGCCAGCTCGAGCCTGAGCGCGTCGCCGTGGGTCGCGCACCGGCGCTTCGCCAGCAGGCGCAGGGGTCCCCTCCCGCGCGTGTAACGCGCCCCCCGGCCGGCCTCGTGCGCGGCGATGCGCGCCGCCACGTCGCGGGCCACCCCGGTGTAGAGGGTCCCGTCGGCGCACTCGACGATGTAGACGAACCACGCCTCCACGCGCGCCAGCGTACCTACTTTCCGGTCCGCTACCGCCCGTCCAGGGCCAGGTTCAGCTCGAGGACGTTGACCCGCGGCTCGCCGAGAAGCCCGAGCTGACGATCGAGCGTGTGCGCCTTCACCAGCTCCCGGAGGCGCGCCTCGTCGATCCCCCGCGAGCGCGCCACGCGCCTCACCTGGTACTCCGCGGCGGCCGGTGAGATCTCCGGGTCCAGCCCGCTGCCCGAGGAAGTGACGAGGTCGACCGGGATCGACGCGCTGTTCGATGGGTCGGCGGTATGCAGGGCGTCGATGCGCGCCTTCACCTCGTCGACGAGCGCCGGATTGGTCGGCCCGAGGTTCGACGCGTACGACGACGCGCCATTGTAGGGAAGCGCCTTGCCGTTGGCGTCGGGGGTCACCGAGAGGCGGCCCCAGAAGTACCTCGGATCGTCGAACGACTGACCGATCAGCGACGACCCGAGCGTCTTGCCGTCCCGGACGATGAGGCTCCCGTTGGCCTGGCGCGGGAAGGCGGCCTGCGCGATCCCGGTGACGAGCAGCGGGTAGGCGAACCCGGTGATGACGGTCAGGGCGAGGAGCATGACGACGGCGGCGCGGAGCTGGGCGAGCATGACGGCGATTCTCGGGGACTAGGTGAGGTGCAGGACGACGAGGACGAGGTCGATGACCTTGATCCCCAGGAACGGCACGACGATGCCGCCGAGACCGTAGATGAGGAGGTGATCGCGGAGCAGGCGCGAGGCGCCAACCGCGCGGTACTTGATGCCGCGCAGGGCGAGCGGGATGAGGGCGACGATGATGAGCGCGTTGAAGATGACGGCGCTCATGATGGCGCTCTGGGGTGACGCGAGGTGCATGATGTTCAGCGCGTTCAGCGCCGGGTACGTCGTCGCAAAGGCGGCGGGGATGATCGCGAAGTACTTGGCGACGTCGTTGGCGATGCTGAACGTCGTGAGCGCGCCGCGGGTGATGAGAAGCTGCTTTCCGATCTCGACGATCTCGATCAGCTTCGTCGGGTTCGAGTCGAGGTCGACCATGTTGCCGGCCTCCTTCGCCGCCTGCGTCCCCGTGTTCATCGCCACGGCGACGTCGGCCTGCGCGAGCGCGGGGGCGTCGTTCGTTCCGTCGCCGGTCATCGCGACCAGTCGGCCCCCCGTCTGGTGCTCCCGGATGAGGGCCAGCTTGTTCTCGGGGGTCGCCTGCGCGAGGTAGTCGTCTACACCCGCCTCGGCGGCGATCGCGGCGGCCGTCATCGGATTGTCGCCCGTGATCATCACCGTCTTGATCCCCATCTTGCGGAGCTCGGCGAAGCGCTCCTTGATGCCCCCTTTCACGATGTCCTTGAGCTCGACGACGCCGAGCACGTGCGCCCCTTCGGCGACGACGAGCGGCGTCGCGCCGCGCTTGGCGACCGACTCGACCCCCGCCTTCACCTCGGGCGGAAACGTCCCCCCTTTCGCATGCACGTAGGCCTCGATCGACTCCGCCGCCCCCTTGCGGATCTCGCGCTTGGCTCCTCCGCCGGTGCCGTCGAGGTCGACCCCGCTCATCCGTGTCTGCGCGGTGAAGGGGACGAAGCTCGCCCCGAGCGCTTTGACGTCGCGCTCGCGAATGCCGAACTTCTCCTTCGCGAGGACGACGATGCTCCTCCCTTCCGGGGTCTCGTCGGCGAGCGACGAGAGCTGCGCCGCGTCGGCGAGGTCGGCCACCGAGACGCCCGGCGCCGGGATGAACGCGGAGGCCTGCCGGTTTCCGAGC
>JBEKGQ010000405.1:0-6649 GCA_050012715.1 Polyangiaceae bacterium | reverse complement strand
CACATCCTCGAGTTCGTCGGGGTGGGTACGGCCATCGCGCCCATCCTGGACGCGAGCCACGAGGTGCACGAGCCGGCGAAGCTCGTGATGTTCACCGACGACGACGCCGCGAGGTAGGCCCCGCGGCGTCGCGGTCGCGATGCCGCGGCACTTCAGACGCGGGGGCGGCGACGGCGGAGCCCGAGGCCGGCCGCGAGGCCGATGCCCAGCACGACCGCGCCGTAGTCGGCCCGCGCGTCGACCGTCGTGCACCCGCAACCGGACGACTGTGGGCTGTACCCGAGGTCGCTCGCGCCGTTGTTGTCGCCGTTGGCGGCGCCCCCGTCGTGCGCGCCGGCGTCGACCCCGCTGCTGCTGACCCCACCGCTCGACGAGGAGCTCGTGCTGCTTCCGAGGCCCCCGCTGCTGCTCGTGCTGCTGCCGCTCGTGCTGCTGCCGCTGCTCGTGCTGCTGCCGCCGCTGCTGCTGCTGCTCGTGCTGCTGCCGCTCGTGCTGCCACCGCTGCTGCTGCTCGTGCTGCTGCCGCTGCTCGTGCTGCTGCCGCTGCTGCTGCTCGTGCTGCCGCCGCTGCTGCTTCCCCCCGCGAGGGCGAGGAGCTTCGCCCCGTTCGGCGTTCCGACGCCGGTGGGCCCGTCCCACCCGGCGCCGGCGGTGCACATGACCGTCGGCGTGCACCCGTTGCTGGAGTTCGTGCCGCTCGTCACGTCGTTGAACGCCGCGATGTTCGTGTAGACGTATCCGAGGTCGGTCGAGACGTCGTTGACGAGCCCGAGGCGCGTGAGGATGGCCGCGACCTCCGGCGTCGCCGCGCTCGTGCCGACGACCGCGCCCCAGCCGCCCTGCGTCGACGAGTACTCGGCGATGCCGCCTTCGTCGTTGCCTCCGCCCGACGGCGTGAACTCGGCCGCCGCGGAGATGTCGTTGGTCGCGCGCTTCGCGCAGGAGCCGAAGGCCGACGCGTTCGTCGCAAGGAACGCGGTCTGAAACGCCGGTGTCGCGAACTCGGTGCTGCAGCCGCTCGTCGTCGCGCCGGACGAATCATCCCACACGACCTCCGTGTACGCGCCGCCGCTGCCGGCCTGGAGGTTCGTCCCCCCCACGCCGAGCACGTCGGGCGACGACGCCGGATAGCCCGGGGTCCCCCCGCCACCGCCACCTCCGCCGCCCCCGCCCTTCGCCGGAATGAACGGGCTGACGGCGTTGCCGCCCTCCTGCAGGTAGCCGCTGTCGCCGCTGGCCGCGAGGACCAGCATCTTGCCCGGCTGCGTGTAGCCGGTCGGATCGTTGCTCCCCTCTTCTCCGCCCCAGCTGATGCTGGTGGCGACGGCGCCGAGGGAGGCGGCGGTCTTCGCCGCGGTGACGAAGTCCGTGTCGGTCGGTCCGTTCCCGGTGAACTCGACGAGGAGGATGCTGCAGTCGCCGCACGCGGCGCTGATCATGTCCATGTCGAGCGACGTCTCGGTGTCGGCGCTACCGCCGTCCGACAGCCCGGTCGGGTTGAGGTTGCCGTTCTCGTCGACCACCGCGAAGCAGGGGGACGTACCGGTGGGGGCCCCCGAGCACTGCGTGAGCGGGGCGATGCCGTACTGCATACGGTAGGTGTTCACGTCCGCGAGTGCGGTGGTGTAGGGCATGTCCTCAATGGCCACGATCTTTCCACCGGCGGAGGACGTCGTCGGAATCGAATAGGCGGCCAGCACGTCCGACGGCGCCATCGTCCCTGCGGGCGGGCTCGTGGTCGTTCCTCCGCCCCCCTTGTCCGGCGTCGGATCGCCGGGCCGCCACGTCGGCGGCAAGAGGCGCTTCGCCAGGCAATAGAAAGCTGCGTCGTGGTCGCAAACGTCCTGGTAATAGCGGCCGTTCCTGCCGAGGTGGATGCCGTGCGGCAGCGCGGTGACGCCGGCGGGTCCGAGCGGCTCCGCGGCGGCCGCGGGGCGCTCGGTGAGCAGACCGATGGGAGCCAGTGCCAGCAATGCCCAGAAGGCACGATTCGGCAGAGCCATGAAAATTTCTCCTCGTTGCGAGATGCGCCGGGGCGCACGCGATTGGAGTCTTCATTGGCTTTTCGTCTCTTCGCAAACCGATATCAAGCTGAAGACGACACGCCGATCGTCGAAAACAGGGCGATGAGAATTGTGAGCACGGGACACAACGCCCGAGCGATCTCGGCGATGCCGGTCTTCGGCCGGGGCGCGAACGTTGCCGCGGTGACGGAGTGCTGACGCCTCGCGTCGCTCGAGAGCGATGCAGCTACGGACAGAACGTCGAGCAGCCCGGCGTGCTCTCGGCGACATCACACGGCGCGCACTTGTGGTTCGCCGCGCAGTCGCTCGATCCGAGGATCCCGAGCTCGCTGTTCACGATGCACTCGCTCACGCAGACGCCGCACAGGTTGAGGAACGTCGCCGGGCAACCCTGCAGCGCGATCGTGTTGTACGGCGCGGGCAGGTACTCGTCGGGCACGCAGAGGTAGCTCGCCCCGCTGCTCGGGCACGGCGAGCTGTTGCCGTTGCCGCTCTGGTTCACTTCGCTCTGCTCGGACGACGGCACCTGCGCCGAGGGCACGCACGTCCCGGTCAGGTTGCCCCCTCCGTCGTTGCAGCACTTGGGGAAGAGGAACGGCGTCTTCGGCGGCGTGTCGCAGCCGAGCGAGCACGCGCCGGTCGACGCCCCGGTGAACGGGTCGTTGCACGGCACGCAGTACTGGCCCGCGGTGCAGGACGAGGCGACGAGGGTCCCCGACGCCGCCTCCGTGATGACCTCCGGCAGGCAGTCCGAGAGGCACCGGCCGGGCGCGCCGCTCCCCGGGAACGGATCGCAGGTCGTGGGGATGAAGTTGTCGCCGGTCGAGATGATGTTGTCCGGCGTGCAGAAGCCGGTGCCGTTGTCGCACTTGGCCAGCTGCGACTGCACCGACGTCGGGACCTCCGCCGCGGGCAGGCAGTGAGCGCCGGCGCAGCCGCCGCCATCGCACGCAGGCAGCGTCGTCGGGTCGAGCACGGGGGGCCCGGTCCACGGGCACGTCAGGATCGTCGGCGGCTTCGCCGGCTTGTCGCACCCGAGGGTGCACGCACCGGTCGGCGCGGTGGGATCGGACGCGGTCGGATTGAAGCAAGGCGCGCACTTCTCCCCCGTCGCGCAGACGTCCTGCGGCAGGAGGCTCGCCTCGCTGGCGATCTCCGGGAGGCACGTCGAGAGGCAGCGCCCCTCGGCGCCGGCGATCGACGTGCACGTCGGGGGGACGCCCTCGCCGCCGCTCTGCGTGATCGAGTCCGGCGCGCAGAAGCCGCCGGGGCACGTCGCGAGCTCGGACTGGTCCGCCATCGGCACGAGCGACGAAGGCACGCAGTGGGCGCCGGCGCACGCGGGGCTGCACGCCGGGAAGGTGCTCGGGTCGATGATCGGCGGGCCGGAGTAGGGGCAGTTGATGATCGTCGGCGGCTTCGTCGGCTTGTCGCACGCGAGCGAGCACGCGCCCGTCGGCGCGGTGGGATCGGCGGCGACCGGGTCGTAACAAGGGGCGCAGAGGGTGCCCGAGGGGCAGATGTCCTGCGGGAGGACGTCGGCCTCGGCGGCGATCTCCGGGAGGCACGTCGAGAGGCAGCGACCCTCGGAGCTGGCGACCGACGTGCAGGTCGGCGGCACGGCCTGGCCGTCCGACTGGATGAACGTGTCCGGCGCGCAGAAGCCGGGCGCCCCGTTGCTCATGCAGCTCGCGAGCTGCGACTGGTCCGCGGTCGGAACGAGGGTCGCCGGCACGCAGTGGGCGCCGGCGCACGCGGGGCTGCACGCCGGGAACTGCGTCGGGTCGATGATGGGCGGCCCGGTATAGGGGCAGGTCGGCCCCCCGCCGCCGTCGCCGGACGTCAGGCTTCCGCCGTCGCCGCAGATGACGTTGTCGATGTTGCAGGCGCCCGTCGGCATGTTGTTGAGCGGGTCGATGCACGGGACGCACAGCTCGCCCTGGCCGCACGTCTCCTGCTTGAGGAGGCTCTCCTGCGAGTTGCCCGAGACGAGCGTGATGCACTGGCTGAGGCACACGCCCTGGAGCGTCCAGGTGAGGAGCTTCGTCGTGCAGAGCGAGGGGACGTACTCGCTGCCGGCCTGGATGATCGTGTCCGGCACGCAGAGCGCGGCGTTGGCGGCGTCGCTGCACCCCACGAACGCCGACGACAGGGACGCTGGGAGCGACGAGCGCGGCACGCAGTGCGACGGCCCGGCGGCGCAGCAGTTGTCGCCGGGGAGCGACGCGGGGCTCTGCCCGGGGTACCCCGCGCACCCTTTCTGAGGCGCGCTGTCGGCGCCGATGATCGTCGCGGCCTCGCCGTCATCGTCGCCGTCGTCCGTGCTCGCGTCGGCCCCGGCGACCGCGTTGGAGCTCTTCCCGCACCCGGGGACGATCAGGGCCACGACGGCGATCGCCGCCGCAGCGAGTACACCAACGAGACGCGCGGGCTTGACGACCATGAGGATCCGTCATCCTAGCACCGGGGACCGAGGTGACGATCGTTCGGCTCGCGCGGCGAATCTACCGTCCCCGCGGAGCGGGGCGCGGCGGCGCCTCCTTCACGTACTTGTCGAACCAGCGCAGCATCTCGAAGACGTACTGCTCGTTCGACTCCATGGCCGCGTACCAGTGCGGCTCGTGCGGGAGCATCACGAGCCGCGCCGTCCCGCCGTTGCCGCGAATGGCCTCGTAGAGCTTCGTCGCCTGGAGCGGGGTCGTCCCGGGGTTCGCGTCGTCGTCGCCGTGCATGATGAGGAGCGGCGTCTTCAGCTTGTCCGCGTAGAAGAACGGCGACACCTTGAGGTAGACGCTCTGCGCTTCCCACACCGACCGTCGCTCGTTCTGGAAGCCGAACGGGGTCAGCGTCTTGTTGTACGAGCCGCTCGTGGCGACCCCGGCGCGGAAGAGATCCGAGTGCGCGACGAGGTTCGCCGTCATCAGCGCGCCGTGGCTGTGGCCGGTGACGCCGATGCGCTCCGGATCGACGACCCCGAGCTCCACCGCCTTGTCGACCGCCGCCTTCGCGTCCGCCACGAGCTGCTCGAGGTACGTGTCGTAGGCCTTCTTCGGGTCGCCCACGATGGGGAACGCCGCCTGGTCGATGATGGCGTACCCCGCGAGGAGCAACAGCTTGTACTGCCGGAGGCGCGTGAACGTCTCCTCGGAGCCGGTCACCTGTCCCGCCTTCGACGCGTCCGCGTAGTCGAGCGGATAGGCGTAGAGGACGGCGGGCACGCGCGTCCCCTCCTTGTAGCCGGGGGGCGTGTACAGCGTGAACGAGAGGTCGACCCCGTCCTTGCGCTTGTACTTCACGAGGCGCTTCTTGATCGCGCGCACCGCCGGCGTCGGGTCGGGGATGTGGGTGATCGGCCGCGTCGTCGACGCGAAGACCGCCTCCCCCGCGGGAGCCCCGGCCACCGGAGCGCCCACCGTCCGCAGGAACGCGTTCGGCGGGTCCATCGGCGACTGGTGCCACGTCATGTAGCTGTTCGTGTCCGGGCCGGTGAACGCCAGGAACCAGTCGTAGGCCGCCTTGTCGCTGCGAAAGAGGCGCTCGGTCTTCTGCGTCGCGAGATCGAGGCGGTCGAGGAAGGGACGGTCGCCCTCGGGCGACGATCCGCTCCCGGAGAGGTAGATCGTGCTCCCGCTCTGCTGGACCACGTACGCGCCGTTCGGCAGCGCGCGGAAGACGGGGTTCCCCGGGTCCTTGTAGTGCTCGTCGGTCGAGTGATCCCACAGGAGGCGCGGCTTCTGCCGCGGGTCGTCGACGTTCACGACGAACGTCCGCGTCCAGTGCCGGTTCTCGTCGTCCTCGCGGAGCAGCGCCGTCGCCGGCTGCTCGCCCCACATGATGCCGGAGAAGCGCTGCTCGGTCCGCGTCAGCTCCGTGATGGGCCCGTTGAACGGCGCCTTGTGCACCATGACCTTGTCGCGCGCCGGGACCTTGACGTTCCAGTCACCGCCGTCGAGCGCCTCCGCCCAGAGCAGCGTCGCCGGCTCGGTCTGACGCCAGTCGAAGTCGCGCGGCCCCGTCGGCACGCCGTGGATCGGCACGCGATCGGCGAGCGGGAGCGACGCCACGCGATGCGCCGGGGCACCCGACCGATCCCACACGTCGATGTCGCGCGGGAAGCGGTCGTACGTCGTCACGTACGAGTACGGCTTGTGGATCGTCCCGACGAGGACGTGCTGCCCATCGGGCGCCGCGTCGACCTCGAAGTAGGCCCCCGGCTTGCCCGCGGGCGTGACCGCGCCCGTCGCCGCGTCGACGAGCGCGAGCTGCGACGCCACGTAGTAGTCGAAGAGGTCCTCGTCGTGCTTGCTCGTGAGCGTGTCGCGCGTCTCGTAGGTGCTGCTCTGCCCCTTCGCGCCGCCGGTCTCCTGGATGCTCGGACCGCTCGGCACGAGGGGCGCGGGCGGCGGCGCCCCCATGCCTTCGGGCACGGTCTTGACGACGAGCGTCCGCTGGTCGGGCATCCACTGCAGGGTGTACCCGAGCATCGGGTTCAGCTTCACGCCGGTGACGCGGTGCACCTCGCCGCTGGTCGCGTCGCCGACCCACAGCTCGACCGCGTCGGCGCCGATGTTCTGGAAGGCGAAGTGCTTGCCGTCCGCCGCCCACACCGGCCGGCCCGGGCAGGC
>JBEKGQ010000404.1:0-6672 GCA_050012715.1 Polyangiaceae bacterium | reverse complement strand
ACATGATGGAGATATCCATCGACGGCAGCGGAAACGTCGTCCGGGCCATCCGGATGGGGAACGCCTCGCAGAGGACCTCGGCGACGCGGCTCGGCAGGCCCGCCACCAGGTCGGTGCGCGACGCCAGCATGGCGGCGGTCGTGAAGTACGGCACGGTGACCGAGACGCGCCGCACGAGACCGACGGACCTCCAGTGTCGCTCGGCGCCCTCGTGCCCGACGCCCTTCCTTCCGAGCGCGACCTCGACGTCGATGTGGCCGAGCTCGTTGAAGAGCTTCGGCGTGATCTTGCCCCGGACCTCGGGGTGGTCGCGGCGCACCACCAGGCATGCCCGCTCCGCGAACACGCGCGCGGAGCATGGCCCCGGCCCGGCGATCATCGACGGGACGAAGGCCAGGTCGATCTCGCCCGAGGCCAGGCCGTCGCTCGCTGCGAGGAAGTCGGCGCTGACCGTGCGCAGCGCCGCGCGGGGCAGCGCGAGCGCGAACGCGGTGGCGATGCGCGGCGTCTCGCTCGTCTGGTGGTTGTCCGCGGCGGCGACGGTGAAGGTGCGGGTGCTCTCCCCCGGTTCGAACCCTCGATTTCCGTCGACGACCGTCTGCAGGTGAGCGATGGCCTGGGCCACGACCGGCGCAAGCTCCGTCGCGCGTGGCGTCGGGACGAGCCCCCGTCCGCTGCGCACCACGAGCGGATCGCCGAGCGCCGCCCTCAGGCGGCCGAGGGCGTTGCTGACCGCCGACTGCGTGACGTTCAGGCGCATGGCGGCGCGGGTCGCGCTTCGCTCCTCCAGCACCGCGTGCAGGACGACGAAGAGGTTCAGGTCGAGCGCCGATAGATTCATGGCCATGATGGATAGCATCACGAGTCATGAGTGGCCGACATGACCGACCGGGCTCACATTCGCGTCATGACAAGCACTCGACGCGCCCTCGTCATCGGAGGAGGCATCGCCGGTCCCGCGCTCGGGCTCTTCCTGAAGCGCGCCGGCGTCGAGCCACACGTCTTCGAGGCCTACCCGCGCACGGATGACGCCGGAGGCGGCTTCCAGATCGCGCCGAACGGCATGCGCGTCCTCGGCGAGCTCGGGCTCGCCGAGGCGCTGCTGCGAGAAGGCAGCCCGTCCGGCGACATGGCCTTCCGCAACCACCGCGGGCGGGACATCGGCCTCGTGCGCACGGCCAAGGCGGGCACCGCGGTGAACATCGGCCGCAGCAACGTCCACCGCATCCTGCGCGACGCCGCCGAGCGCGCCGGGATCGTCGTCCACTACGGCAAGCGCCTGCGCGACTTGAGCGTCGCGGGCCCCGAGGTCGTCGCGACGTTCGAGGACGAGACGACGGAGGTGGGCGACCTCCTCGTCGGCGCCGACGGCGTGCACTCCCGGGTCCGGGCGTGCATCCTCCCCGACGAGGCGGCGCCCCGCGATACCCAGATGGTCTCCCTCGGCGGCTTCTGCGCGAGAGACTTCTCGCCCCCGGCCGATCCGCGCGACGCGACGCGCCTCACCTTCGTGGTCGGACCCAAGTACCAGCTCGGGTACTCGCGCATGAACGACGGCCTCTGGGGATGGTGGTGCCACGCCCACGCGTCCAGTGACGCGGAGCGGACGGCGCTGCTCACGATGTCCTCCGAGGAGCTGGGCGCGTGCATGCTCGAGCGATACGCGGGCTGGAGCGAGCCCGTGGAGCGGCTGATCCGGGGTACCGTCGGCTGGCTCCGGACGCCGATCCACGACGTGCCGCACCTGTCGACGTGGCACGAGGGCCCCGTGTTGCTCATCGGTGACGCGGCGCATGCGATGAGCCCCGCCGGCGGGCAGGGCGCGTCGCTCGCGCTCGAGGACGCGATGCTCTTCGCGAAGCTCGCGGCCGACTCGTCACGACCGATCGCGGACGCGATGTCGCGCTTCGAGATGCTGCGTCGATCGCGGGCCGAGGCCGCGGTGGCGCAGGCGTATGCCAACGACCGGCGAACCTTGCAGGAGCTCGGACCGTTTGGCATGTGGACGCGGGACCGCGTGATGATGCCGCTCTTCGCTCGCTTCATCGAGAAGGCACTGAACGACGTCTACTCGGCGCCGCTCGAGACGTGACGTCGATCACCCGCGTCGGGTCCGACGCCTCCTCGCCGCGATCCACGCGACGAGGCCGAGCGCCAGCAAGCTGCCGGACGCCTTCCCACCGACGACGCCGCACCCGCATCCGCCGGAGCTCCCGGCGGGCTGCGCTCCGTTCGCGCTTCCGTTCCCGCCGACACCTCCGTCGCCACCGCTCGATCCGCCGCCGCTCGACCCGCCGCTGGTGGAGCCTCCGCCCGAGCTGGATCCGCTCGATCCCCCCCCCGACGAGCTTCCGGCTCCTCCGTCGGCTCCTCCTCCTTGCGGCGCGACGCCCGAGGGGACGTCCGTGGAGTCGGCGACGGTGCAGCCGGCGGAGGCGGCGGCCAGCTGGAACATCAGCGGGTGCCCGGTGAATCCGTTGCCGCCGCCCGCCGTGATGGACACGAGGCACGCTCCGTTCGTTGCCGTGGCGGTGACCGACGAGGTGTCGTCGGTCGCCTCGGGAGCGTCGAAGACGATGTGTCGGCCGGCCGAGGCCCCCGGAACGGCGTACGTCATCGTCGTCGGGGACGCTCCGTCCTGGGCGCTCGAGGCCACGACGTAGCTCTGCTTGGAGCTGCGGAAGACGGCCGCTCCCACGACGCCGCCGTTCTGCTTGCCCGGATCGATGGTCGCGTCGTTCATCGAGTCCACCGTGGCGGGCGCCTCGCCCGCGCCGAGGCCGTCGATGGCGTGGATCGCGACCGCCCACGTGCCGGGGACGGAGACCGTGTACTCGTCGACGGCGAAGCGCGAGACGTCGCACGTCCCGCAGGGGTAGTCGCAGCTCTCCTGGCAGCAGGCGTCGGTCATGTTGGTGCTGCAGTCCGCGGGCGTGACGATGCTCGGGGTGCCGCCCGAGAGCAGGACCGGATGGATGGCGATCTGCGAGCCGCCCGCCGTACCGAGGGCCACGTTGCCGCTCATGTTCAGCCCCCCGCCGCCGGTGTTCGTGTGGAAGCGGACGTACATCGCGCGGGAGGCGGCGCTCGTGTGGACGCGATCGATGATGACCACCTCGCCCTCGGGCAGCATCACCCACTCGCGGTGCGCGTAGGGGATGTCGCTCGGGCTGCTGCTGAAGATGAAGGCATTGGCGAAGTCGCTGCGGGCCGCGTACGTCGCGTCCGACGTGCCGCGCGCCCACGAGAGCTCGGCGGTGCTCCAGGGCGTCTGGCTCGGGGCATAGTCGCCCCCGACGACGGAGGAGTCCGCGGTCACCGCGTTCGACGACAGCGTCCCCGGCAGACCGTAGGGCGTCCCGTCCACGACCAGATCGTCGGCGCCGCGCCGGAAGACGAAGTTCGACGCGACGAAGTGCTGGTGGTCGCTGTTCAGCTGCGGGGGCGAGGCGAAGACGCCCCAGAACGCGGTCTCGTCCCACGACGTGCGCGCATAGACCTCCCGCGTCCCGCGGGCGAGGTACCAGAGGGGCGGCGCAGGGCTCTGCGCGACGTAGCTCGCGGGCGTCACGGTCCGGGCCTCGGCGATGGCGTCGTAGACGAAGCTGCCCGCCGGGAGGCTCTCCGTCTGCCGGGCGGAGGCGGCCCACGCCGCGGCCTGCGTGCTCGACGTCCCCGCGAGCACCGCGTCGAGCTCGTTGGGGTTGAGCGACTTGTTCGGCGTGGCGATGTCGCAGTCCCCGTCGCCGCAGAACTCGCCGGTGCCGTCGGGCACCGTCGCGTAGACGTTGCGCAAGAAGAGGCTCGACGCCCAGTCGTCCATCGCCGGCAGGCTGACCCCGTTGGCCTCCAGAGCGCGCGTCGCGGACGCGTACTCGAGCACGCTGAGCGCTCCGTACTCCCAGCCCTCTCCCCATCCGCCGCCCAGCATCACGCCGGCCGGCGAGCCCACCGCGCCGCCCGCGCCGGTCAGCCCCTGTCCGACGAGCAGCATCGTGAAGTCGTCGTCGATCGACTGCGTCCAGAGGTGCCCGTCCGCGCCGCCGTCGGTCCCGATGGCGATCGCCGCGAGCGCCTTCGACACGACGTACCCGGCGTTGTAGTTCGCCCCCGCCTCGTCGTGGTGATACCCGTACTGCGTGTAGTAATCGACCCACGCCGTGAGGCAGGTGACCGTCTGCGCCTGGAGCGCGGCGTCGACGGCCGCCGCGGAGTAGAGCCAGTCGTAGGTCAGCGCGACGTCCGGCCCGTACCAGCGGATCGGGTACCCCGTGTCGTGCGTGATCGTGAGGAGCACGGGAGGCGCGGGCGGATTGGCGCCCGCCGACGCCCAGGCCTGCCAGCTCGTGCTCACCCCCTGCACGCACCCCAGGCCGTCGCCGATCGTCTGGTCGTCGTTCAGGGACGCCTTCCAGTACGTGAGCGCCTGGGTCAGGTACGCGCTCTTCTGCGTCGCCGCGTAGGCGAACGCGCACGCCACCGCCGACTGCGGCCAGTAGTTGCCGTCCGCTCCTCCTCGCGTCGTGTAGTCGCTCGGGTTGTCGATCGTGTCCTGGCACTGCTTCACCAGCCCCGCCGCCGCCGTCCCGCTCTTGCCCGCGTTCGCCGTGTACGTCGCCAGGCTCGCCGCGTCCATGAAGAGCCTCGGATGCGGCCCCGAAGGCGTCGCCGGGTCGGCCCCCGCGGTCGACGCCCAGCCGACGCTGACCCCCACGAGACACCCGACGACCGCACCCGCCTTGCGCATGAAGAGCTCCTCGGCCCGGCGACCATACAAGCCCCGGACCGCCCGGAGAGGTAGGCGATTTCCCCGCGAAACCCGAGGGCCGGGCGCCGGCCCCCCTGATCGGCGCGATCAGGTCGCGATCGGGCCGATCAGGGCGGGCAAGACCTACGTCGGCAGCTCGCCGCAGGTCTGCAGCATGGTCGCCCGGGCCGCACGCAGCGGCGGTTACACCTTTGATGCCAGCCGCGATTGCGGCGCCGGGTGTGGACCACGACCCGGCTGTCACCCTCGGTGGAAACGCCCGCGCGTCGCACCGGGCTCGTCCCCCGAGCCTCGTAGAGTCCGCCTGCGAATCACCGGCCGCGATCGTTGCGCATCGCGAGGCGGGTGCCTACGTACCAACCATGGGCTCATTGAGGAACGCTCCTGCCACCGGAAAGTTCGCCGTCGTCCTCGGGCTCGACTTCACCGACGCGGACGGTCCGGCGTTCGACCAGGCTGCTCGCCTCGCGGCGCGCGTCATCGGAAGCGAGCTGCACCTCGTGCACGTGTTCGCCACGGAGCCATCCGCCGAGCGCACGCGCGACCTCGCCGGACACCTTCGCCTCTACGTAGACCAGAAGATCGCCGAGAGCCCCGGTCTCGCGGGCATCGCGGTCGGCATCCACCTCCGCGGTGGCAAGACGGTGCCCGAGCTCCTCCGCCTGGCGGCCGACGTCCAGGCCGACGTCATCGTCGTCGGCTCGCACCGGGGACCTCACATCAAGGACTGGCTCGTCGGCTCGACCGTCGAGAAGCTCGTCAGCAACACGGCGTTCGCCGTGGTCGTGGCCGCTCCGAAGGCGAAGGAGCTGGAGGCGCAAGAGCCCGTCATCGAGCCACCGTGCCCGCACTGCGTCGATGCCCGGTTTGCCAGCAAGGGCAAGGACTGGTGGTGCGAGCGCCACGCGCACGCCGCGCAGCTCGGCCACGTGTACTCGTACCAGCGCGAGCTCCCCTTCGCGACGCACGACTCGGCGGTCAGCCCGACCGGAGTCGACTTTTGAGCGCTTTCCGCGTGATGCAACGAACGAGGTCGTCATGAAAACTCCGAAGAGCGAGAAACCCGACCGCAAGAGCCAGCACCCCCACCTGGCGCACGACGCCGAGGGTGCGGCGTCGGGTGCGGTGGTGGGCGCCGCCGTCGGGGCGATGGCCGGCCCGGCCGGCATGGTGGCCGGCGCCTTGATCGGCGCCGCCGCCGGAGCCCTCGCGGTGGAGGCCATGGGGACGGAGTCCGACCGCCGAGCCGCGCACAACGCGGAGCTCGACGAAGAGATCGGAGTGATGGGTGGCGACCTGGGCGCACCGAACCTGAAGCACCCGCCGGCCAAGGTCGGCGCCTACTCGGCCGCCACCGCCGGGGCGGGAGCGACGAGCGCCACCGAGCCGGCCGAGGGGCCGATGCAGACGCCGGAGGAGTGAGCCGGCGATTCCGGCGGACGCGAAAAAGAGCGAGCCCGCGGAGCGCCCCTCTACTCTGGCGCTCCCCGGGCCCTTGGATCAGCGGCGGCCTGGCTCGTCGCGCTCACCGGGCTGAGCGTCGTCGGAGGGCGCGTGGCCGCTCGTCAGCCGGGCGGCGGCGGGTTCTGCGGGGCGGGCGGTCTCCCCTTCATGCACGCGTCGAGCGCGGGCTGGAGCGACTCGCTGCCCTTGGGGAGCGTCGGGGCCTCGACGGGCTGGAACGCGCGCCCCTGGTCGGCGCCGGCCTCGTTCACGCTCATCCAGATGAAGAGCGCGTGGCCGCGCACCAGGTCCCGCGGCACCCCACCGCCCTGGCCGCCGAACCACATCCGCGAATCGTGGCTGTTGTTGCGGTTGTCGCCCATCACCCAGTACTCGCCGGGCTTCGCGCGGTAGGGCCCCTGCCGTTCCGCGAACGCGCCCACCGACTGGTCGTAGAACGT
>JBEKGQ010000403.1:0-6695 GCA_050012715.1 Polyangiaceae bacterium | reverse complement strand
CCGCCGGAGGCCAGCCGGGGGCGGGGGCGCGCCTCGAGGCGGGTCGCGTAGGCGGCCAGCGCCTCGGCCAGCACGCTGCTCGCGGGGCGGGCGTCGGGGTTCTCCGCGAGGCATGCGTCCAGAATCTCGGCGATCCCGGCTTCGAGCTCCGCCGACCGCGCGCGGATGACCGGGGGCCGGGCGAATGCCTCCCCGCGGACCCGCGTCACCGCCGGCGACTCCTCGAAGGGGGCCCGCCCCGTGAGGATCTCGTAGGCCATCACCCCGAACGCGAAGACGTCCCCCGCCGGACGCGCGTGCTTCGCGGCCCCGCCGAGCTCGGGGGCCATGTACTTCGGGGTTCCCATCCACGCGCCGGTCTGGGTGAGCAGCGAGTCGGTCCTCGAGACCGACGGACCCGTTCGCCCCGTCACCGTCGGCTCGTTCTCGCGGTCGACCGGGCGCGCGTCGAACGTGCTCGACTCGGGCGAGACCGCCGGCAGCGACGGGGGCACCGGCGCGAGCGGGTCCATGCCGGCGCTCGAGATCCCGAAGTCCGCCAGCTTCACGAGCGGCCGGTCGTCGCTGTCCGGCGAGCTCGTGACGAGGACGTTGCCGGGCTTGAGATCGCGGTGGACGATGCCGCGGGCGTGCACGACCGCCAGGCCTCGCGCGACCTGGGCCAGGACGTCGATGCTCCAGTAGAGCGAGCGGGGGCGGCCGTAGTGGTGCCGGAGCGACAGCCCCTCGACGAACTCGACGACCAGGTAGAGAAACCCCTCCGGCGTCACGTCGACGTCCTCGATGCGCACGACGTTGGGGTGGTCGATCTGCGCGATGATCTGCGCTTCACGCGCGAAGCGGGCCATCTCGGTGCCGCTCGACGCGGTGTCGAGGAACTTCAGCGCCAGGCGCGCGTCGTCCGTGACGCGCTCGACCTCGTAGACGCGCCCGGTCGCGCCCTCGCCGACACCGCGCACGACGCGGTACCTCTTTGCGACGACCTCGCCTGGTTCGAACACGCGCAGGGCATCGGCACGCTGCGGCGAGCTCGCCCTCGCCAGCGCGAGGGCGAGGGCGTCGGCCCGGGCGCCGATCTGGCGGCGCAGCTCCTCGTTCAGGTGAGTCACCTCGACGTTCTTCTTCTCGACCTCGGCGAGCTGCGTCCCGAGCTGCGCGTTGAGCGTGTCGGCTCGCGCCAGCGCGTGCATGTGATCGACGCTCAGGACGACCGCCATCATCAGGGAGACCAGCGCGAAGCCGAGGCACCCGCCACGCAGGCCGTCCCAGAGCTCACCGAGGCCCGCCCAGGCCACGATGTCCGGCGCCCCGAGGACCCCGAGGCAGCTCCAGGTGAGGCCGATGACGAGCGTCGACAGCGAGCGCTGCCTGCGCCATTCGCGCCACGCGGTCTTGACCTGGTAGACGATGACGACCACCGGCATGACGCAAGAAAAGAGCGGCAAGTAGCGCGGCGCGAGGAAGGGGCTCGGTACGACGGTGCCGAGGACGACGCATCCCAGGGCGGCCACCCACCAGAGGCGGCTCGGTTTCCCGAGGCCGAGCTGCTCGTGCGTGAACTCGATGCTCGCGGCGGCGCCGATGCACAGGCATGAGGCCACGAAGGAGTGCTCGTAGACGCCGTACATCGTCTGCGAGAGGCCGGTGTAGATGATGGCGTAGCCCCCGGCGCCGACGAGCCCCTGCACGGTGAGCCACCCGTGCGCCTTGCGCCGGCGATCGAGGAGGAAGATGAGGCCGTAGAGGACGGTCGTGAGGAGCACGACGGCGAGGCCGAGCACGGCCTGGACGCGATCGAACGTCGCGACGAGCACGAAGGCGCGATCGCCGTCCTCGGTGTCGGAGAGGCGAGGGGGTGCGTCGAGCCAGGCCGAGATGAGGTTGCGGTAGGAGACGGTCAGGTCGAAGTCGAGGGCGCCCGCCTGCGACACGTCGGCGGGGACGCGCCACCTCGGCTGGTCGGTGCCGCGGTAGCCGTGCCGCATCTCGGGATCGAGGCCCACGAGGAGGGTGCCGTTCGCGCGCAGGTCGGCGCGCGCGTGGAGAAACGGGAACGCCAGCGTGAGCGGCCGCCCGCGCAGCTCGGGGGGCAGGTCGACGTGGGCGAGGAGGTGGTACTCGCAGGGGGCGTGCGGGAGAAGAGCGTCAACGCGCGCCGGCAGGTGCACGTCGGTGACGTGCCCGGGCCCGACGAACGTCCAGTCGCGCAGTGTGAGGACGTGCTCCGCGGGGCGGGAGCACCCCGCGAGCACGAGGACCGCGACGACCAGGATCGCGAGGCGTGCCGTTCGCGAGCGCACCTCACCAGCGTACCCGCCCCTGGAGCGGACCGCGCCATGGCTCCGAGGCCCCTCAGAATTGCTTCAGGTACGTCTGGTACGTCTGCCCGAAGTCCGGGGTGGGCGTGCCCGTGTAGTCGAGGAGGAGGACCGGCGGCGTGTCGGTGTTCCACGACCACGCGAGGTACCCCTGGCCCTGCATCGTGGCCCACGTGAGCAGGTTCGTGAACCACGTCTCGAGGTCGGTGATCTGCGCGGCCGAGAACGGCGCGGCGCTCGAGGCGCTGTAGGCCGAGATGCCGGACTCGCCGATGACGACGGGGAACCCGGCCGAGAGGACGCTGGTCGCCGACGTCGCCATCGCGGTGGCCGCCGCCGAGCTGCACGTGAGCGACGCCATGTAGCCGTTGTACTGGCTCGGGCACCCCGATTGCTCCGAGTTGAAGTCGTACGCGTGCCAGGACGCTGCGACGTTCGCGATGCTGATGCCGTCGAGCGGTGCGGGCAGGCTCGGGATGCCGTTCACCGACGCGACCCACTGCGACATATCGCTCGAATACGCGAGGCCCCCGAGGATCACGACGTTCTCGGCTCCGGCCTTGCGCACCGCCTGGAGGAGGGACGCCATGCCGGCCACGGTGTAGCTCGCGCCGTCGAGCTGCGCGCACGAGCCGCCGCTCGTCCAGCAGCCCCAGTCGGTGATGAACGGCTCGTTGAAGAGGTCGAAGATGACCGTGCCGTCGTCCTTGAAGGCCGTGGCGACCTGCGACCAGAAGGTGGGGGCGTGATCGGCGTCCGCCATCGGGGCCTGGGCGTTGGCAAGGGTCGTCCCGGGCGCGGTCCAGTGCAGATCGAGGATGACGACCATGCCGTTCTGGGTGAGCAGGTTGACCCAGGTGCTGATGGCGTTCTGGTAGTTTGCGCCGCCGTAGGCGGCGGCGACCCCGTTGATGCCGAGCCAGCAGTCCTCGTTGAGGGGGACGCGGACGGCATTGATGTTCCACGCCTTCATCGCGTCGACGGCGGTCTGATCGACGGGTCCGTCGAAGAAGCCACCGTTGAGGCAGGAGTACTCGGTCCCGGAGCGGTCCGCGCCGTGGAGCTGCACGGTCTTGCCCGAGCCGTCGACGATGTGCCCGGGAGAGCCGCCGGTGCCCATGACGACGTGCAGGGCGCCGGTCGACGCGCCACCGCCGTCGCCTCCGCTGCTGCTGCTACCGCTGCTGCTACTGCTGCTGCCTCCGCTGCTGCTGCCCCCTCCGCTGCTGCCTCCGCTGCTGCTGCCCCCTCCGCTGCTGCTGCCTCCTCCGTCCGCGGACGGGCCAGGGTTGGACTTCGACGAGCTACCGCAGGCCATCGGGCCGAGCGCCAGAACGAGCAGCGCGACCCCGCCGGTTCGAAGCCCCATGGCTATGGTTTACGCGGCACGCCGCGCGCATGCCACCCCGGGTCGCCTTCGGCCGCGTTTGGCCCTATGGCCAGCGACCGTGGAGTTCTTCGGTCTCCTCGTCCTCTACTTCCTCGTCATCTTCTTCGTGGCCGGCTTCGTCGTCGTCGTGATGGCGGATCGGCGCGACACCGGGCTCGCCGAGGCGTGGCGCGCGTACGCGAAGCGCCACCGCTACACTTTCTCCGGACGGCAGTCGCCCGACCGGGCGTTTCGCATCGTCGGGTCCCGCGACGGGATCGACTTCCGGCTCGAGACGGACACGCGGCGCGGCATCGTCACCCGGCTGCTCGCGCACACGCCTGCGTCGCACGGCGGTCGGGTCGTCGCGTCGCTCGGTGGGGCGGGCAACCGCGAGTCCGACGGACCGAGGACGGCGACCGGCGACGCCGCGTTCGATGGGGTGTTCGACGTCCGCGCCTCGGAGGCCCGCGTCGTCGAGATCGTCCTCGGGCCGGAGGTCCGCGCGGCGCTCCAGCGCTTCCCGACGCCCATGATCGGCGCCGGGCTGCGGCTCGTGGTCGACGGCGACGAGGCGCTGGTCGAGTGGGCGGGGGGCGCGGTGGAGCCGTCGCGGCTCGAGGCGGCCCACGCGATCCTCCGTCCGCTCTGCGCGTCGCCGAGCGACGCAACCGGCAGCGATCCGCGGCCGACGGGGGTGTAGAATCGAGGACGCGGATGCGCGCGCACTGGCTGGTCTCGTTGCTGCTCTCGGCGTCGCTGGCGGCCTGCGGAGGTCCCCTCGCCGAGGGCCGCTCGCAGTTCGACCGGGGCAACTACCCGGAGGCCAAGCAGACATTCGCCGCGGCGGAGGCGGAGAGCCGTACCTGGAGTGACGCGAGGCGCGCCGAGTACGCCGTCTACCGGGGGCTGACGCTCGGCGCCCTCGGGGACCACGCGATGGCGGCGGTCTGGCTCCGCGAGGCCAAGGCCATCGAGGACGCTCACCCCGGCTCGCTCACCGCGGAAGAGGCGCAGCGCCTTCACCTCGGGCTCGAGTCGAGCCAGTGACCGCGCGGCGAAGGCGAGGGAAGGGCGACTCGTCGGGCGGCTTTACTTTCCCCGTCGCCCAAAGTAGCTCCCGAGGGCGATGCTTCGAGCGTTCTTTCATCGCGCATTCCTTCTGTCGCTCGGGCTCGGTCTCGCGGCCCCGGCGTGCAAGTCGCACTCGGACGCGAACGCGGCGGCTTCCGCCAGCGCCTCCGCGTCGGCCGCGTCGACTCCTCCCACCCCGGCCACCGTCACGACGACGATCCTGACGCCGGGGACGGGTCCCGTCGCCAAGGCGGGTGACAAGGTCGCCGTCCACTACGTCGGCACGCTCCTCGACGGGTCGAAGTTCGCGAGCTCGCGCGACAAGAACGAGCCGCTCATCTTCGTGATCGGGCAGCGCGGGATCGTCAAGGGGTTGAACCAGGGCGTCCTCGGCATGAAGGTTGGCGAGACGCGGAAGGTCGTCGTCCCGCCTGGCCTCGCGTACAAGGAGCGCAGCAACGACAAGATCCCGCCGAACTCGACGCTCATCTACGAGGTCGAGCTGCTCGGGATCGAGTCGAAGTAGGTCGGGCCAGCGCCCCGCGATCAGAGGCGGGTCAACACGAGGCCGACGAGAAACGAAGCCGCGTTGGCCACGCCGCTGATCCCGAGCGCGCGCGTGCGGGTCAGGGCGGGGAAGACGAGCGTGTAGACGACGGCCTCGCTCGCGATGGCCCACCCCTCGGCGACCGGGATCATGACCGAGCGTTCGGTGATGACGCGGGCGATCACGAACCACACGATGGGGTGGCTCGTCAGGTTCGCCACGAGGACGGCGGTCAGGCGGCGAGGCAGCGAGCCCGCCTCGCGCAGGAGCGGGATCGCCACGAGCAGCTCGATGGCCACCGTCAGCGCGAAGTACCGGCCCCAGAGCGCCTCGTAGCTCAAGGCGTCGTCACCGCCATCCCGCGCCCACCGCGCGCGGCGAGGTAGGCGAGCATGGCCAGCTCGAGGTAGCCGTGGAACGTGGCGAGCGACATGTAGGCCGTGACCGCGGCGCGGGCGTCGAAAGCCGCCGCCCCGGCGAGAACGATGCACGCCGCCCCGACGAGCGCGAGACCCGCCACGCCGAAGTCGCGCACGAGGCCGCGACCCGTCATGCGAAACGTGAGCGTGCCCTGTCCCGGGAGCTCGTCCTGCGGGATCCACACGAGCCATACCGCGTAGTGAACGGCCTGCAAGAACACGAAGACGAGGGCGAGCGAGGCGCCGGTCGCGGCCGTGGTCCCCGGCGCGAGATACGCACCGACGCGCCACAGGCTCACGCCGAGCCCCTCGAGGCCGCCCGCGCGGTTCACCCAGGGGAGGGCCGCGCCCGTCGCCAGCAGCAGGGCCCCGATGGCGATGACGGCGAGTGGAAGGAGGGCCGCGCGCCGGTTGCGCCGGAAGAGCAGGAGCCACGCCCCGACGCCCACGAGGTTGTGGGCCTGCGCGAGGGCGAGACGCGCGAGACCCGCGTGCGCGGCGGCGTAGAAGCCCACCCCCACGACGAGCGGGACGGCGAGGAGCGGCGCCAGGCTCCGCCTCTCGCGCGTGCCGGCGAGGAGCGCGAGCAGCACCCACGCCGCGCCGGTGACCACGTCGAGCTGCGATGCGTCCGGTACGAAGACGCCCGCCAGCGGGAGGGCGTGCAGCGTCACCAGCGCCAGCGTCGCGGCGCACGCGAGCACGATGACCGATCGTGCCACGCGCTGCCGCAGGAAGAGGTAGCGCACGTCGCTCGCGAGGTGCGGGACGCCGAGCACGATGGGCCCCACGACGAAGAGCCACAGCGGTCGGGTCAGGGTCACGGCCAGGAGCAGCGCGACCTGCGCCGTCGCGAGGAGGGGGACGCGCGTGTCGCGACGCCCGACGACGAGGGTCAGGCCGCGGCTGCGGGTGACGGCGGACAGAGCTCCGCGCCGCGCCACGTCGAGCGGCGCCGTGACGGCGTC
>JBEKGQ010000402.1:0-6698 GCA_050012715.1 Polyangiaceae bacterium | reverse complement strand
GCCTTCCGCGCGCAGCAGTTCCGCTGGGCCAAGGGCACCGTGCAGACGGCGCGGAAGCTCCTCGGGCGCATCCTGCGGTCCGAGCTCACCCTGATGCAGCGGGTGGAGGCGTGCTACCACATGACGCCGCACTTCGCCTACCCGCTGATGGTGCTCCTCAGCGTGCTGCTCCTGCCGGCCCTCGTCTGCATGCCGGCGACGGACACCAAGGCGATGCTCCTCATCGACCTCCCCCTCGTCATCGGGACGACGGGGTCGCTGGCGGCGTTCTACGCGATGGCCGAGGCGGCCCAGGGACGCCGGCGGGTCGACGCGCTCCGCCAGCTCCCGGTGCTCCTCGCGCTGGGCGCCGGCCTCGCCCCCCACCTGACGAAGGCGGTGTGGGAGGGGCTCCACTCCATGGCCGGCGAGTTCGTGCGGACCCCCAAGAAGGGCACCACCGAGGGCCGCTACCGGGCGGCGGCCGACCTGCCGATGGTCGAGATCGCCCTCGGGCTCATCTCGGCGGCGAGCATCGTGGCGGCGCTGGAGACGGGGCACTGGTTTGCCGCCCCCTTCGCCATGCTCTTCACGTTCGGGTACGGCTACGTGGCCCTCTTCGTCGCCTTCGAGCAGCTCGGGCGGCGGAGGGCCCAGCTGGCGCGCGACGCGGCGGCCTCCCTCCCCCCGCCGGCCCCGGTCTCGGGCGCCCCGGCGAGCGCGGACGGCGTCGGCGTGGGCGACGAGCTCGCTGCGTGAGCCTTGTAGCCATCACCTAAAATCGCGTTTAGACTCCTCCTTCGGCCCGTACCGGGGGGAGAGTCGGCGATCATGACCAAGGCGGAGATCGTCCAGGCGCTTTACAGCAAGGTCGGCGGTTTCTCCCGAAAAGAGTCGGCAGAGCTCGTCGATCTCGTCTTCGAGATGATGAAGGAGACGCTGGGGCGCGGCGAGAAGATCAAAGTCAGCGGTTTCGGCAACTTCGTGCTCCGCGACAAGCGTCAGCGGCCGGGACGGAACCCGCAGACGGGGCAGCCGATCAAGATCAGCGAGCGGCGCGTCCTCACCTTCAAGGCCAGCCAGATCCTCAAGATTGCGCTGAACGAGCGGGTCGGTCACGTGGCCGCGAGCGGCAGCCCCCTGCCGGCGGCCACCAGCGACACGGCGACGAAGGACTGAGCCGCGCCCGCCATGCCGGAGTCGGGAGGACGAGACGGAGCAGAGCTGCCCGCGGCCGAGCCGTCGCGCGGAGGGTTGCCGCCGAAGCTCTACTTCCGCATCGGCGAGGTGGCGGAGCTCGTCGGCGTCGAGCCGCACGTCCTGCGCTACTGGGAGCGGGAGTTCCGCAGCATCCGGCCGACGAAGAGCGCAAAGGGCCAGCGCGTCTATTCGCGACGCGACGTCGAGAACCTGATGCGCGTGAGGGAGCTCCTCTACCGGGAGGGCTTCACCATCGCGGGGGCCAAGAAGAAGCTCCAGCGCTCCGGGGTGGAGCCGCGCGACGCCGTCGAGGCCTCGGCGGAGGACGCGACGAAGGTGCGCGAGCAGCTCGCCGCCATGCGGGTCGAGATCGAGGCGTTTCTCGCCGAGCTGGGTCCAGCGCGACGCTGAAGAGGGAAGAGGCTTACGCCTCAGCCCAGAAGTGATAAAACGCGCGCCCAGCCCATGCTTTGGCGCCGCCCTTCTTGCTTGCTCTTCGCCCTGGCGCTCGCCGCCCCCCTCGCCTCCGCCTCGGTCGCCCGAGCGCAGGCCAACCCGGGAGCGTCGCCGCCGCCAGCCTCTGCCGCCCCCGACCCGCGCCCGCCGCTGGTGACGGCGGCCCCCACGCCGCCGCCGCCCACGGCGTCCCCGCCCGCCATCGCGCCGTCGACGACGTCGCCGGTGCGCGCGATCAACCCGAGCCACGACCAGCGCGATCTGGCGCAGCAGGGTGCGCCGAAATCGGGCGAGGAGGCGGGCGCCCACGAGGTGTTCAGCGAGGACTGGTGGGGTCACGCGCGCCCCGTCATCGAGGTGCACGGTTACTTCCGCACCCGCGGCGAGCTCTTTCACAACTTCTTCCTCGGCCGGCACAGCTCCAGCGTGCTCCCGGCCGGTGACCAGCAGTACCTCTGGCCCATCCCGCTCGATCAGTCGTTCGCGACGACGAACGGCGCCCCCGGGCAGACGGTGGCGGTGTGCGGGCCGCAGGGCACCGGGAACTGCTACGACAAGACGGAGTCGAGCGCGAACCTGCGCCTGCGCCTGAACCCCGAGATTCACATCTCGGACAACCTGCGCATCATGACGCAGCTCGACCTCCTCGATAACCTCGTCCTCGGGTCGACGCCGGAGTCGTACGCGATGCAACCGGCCACCGGGTCGAGCTCGTCGGCGTCGGGGCAGAAGTCGTACCCGACCGGCTACCAGCCGGTGCAGTACAACGGCGGGTACGCGCCGGTGAACTACGCGCCCATCGGCTTCCAGGCGACGACGCAGGGGCCGCCGACGGCGGGCGTCAACGGGTGGACGAACTCGATCAACGTGAACCGCGTGTGGGGCGAGTACATGACCCCCGTCGGCCAGATCCGCTTCGGCCGCATGCCGCAGCAGTGGGGCCTCGGGATCGTGGCCAACTCGGGCGACGGGATCGACAGCGACTACCAGTCGACGATCGACCGCATCATGTTCATCACCGGCATCAAGTCGATGGACCTCTACTTCGGCGGCGGGTGGGACTTTCCCAACACCGGGCCGACGAACGCGAACCCGTACGACGTCTACGGCGGGCAGCCGTACAACACGTGCAACCTCTGCAACGTCAACGAGTACATGCTCTTCCTGGCGCACCGGACGAACCCGGAGCTCCAGCGGATGAAGCTCACCCGCGGCGATCTCGTCATCAACGGCGGCGCGTACACCGTCTACCGCTCGCAGTACCTCGACGTGACGCCGGGGACGAACCCGCAGACCGTCGACTACGGCACGGCCAACAACAACGGGCTCGAGCCGCGGCACGCGTGGGCCATCATCCCCGACCTCTGGGTGCAGGCGCTGTGGCGCAAGTTCCGGTTCGAGGCCGAGATGGTCACCATCCAGGGACAGCTCGGCTACGTGACCGGTCTCAGCACGGACCTCAACAACCCGGTCAACGTCCACCAGTATGGTCTCGCGACGCAGACCGAGTACCGCGCGGTGGACGACAAGCTCGATCTCCAGTTCGGCTTCGGCTGGGCGAGCGGCGACGCGTACGCGAACAACGCGGGCTCGGGCGCGCTCCAGCCGCCGGTGACGGGGCTCCAGGCCGAGTACACGCAGAACGGGCAGCCGTCGCCGCTCACGACGTTCCGGTTCCACCCCGACTACCGCATCGACCTCATCTTCTGGCGCGAGATCATGAGCCGCGTCGAGGGCGCGTACTATTTCCGCCCGAGCGTGGACTACGACTTCCTCCGGAACCCGAACGGCGAGAAGTTCGGCGGAGGAGCGGCGCTCATCTGGAGCCGCGCGAGCGAGTTCGAGCAGACGCCGGGCCACCACCGCGACCTCGGCGTCGAGATGGATCTGCAGATCTACTACCAGTCGAAGGACGGCTCGCTGAACGACGACCCGTCGAAGATCGGCGGCTTCTACACGATGCTGCAGTACGGCGTCTTCTTCCCGCTCTCGGGCCTCGACTACCTGCCCGGGCAGGTGAGCAACGGCTTCGACGCCGGCCTCTCGGCGGCGCAGACGGTCCGGCTGTTCCTGGGAATCGTCTTCTAGGCGTTCCCGGGACGCCGGATCGAGATGGCCTCGGGATCGCCCCGTGATCGGGGCGGTCGTCCCTCCGTCGTCATGGGGACCGCCCCGCGCCGGGGGGCTCGTCCTTGCGTCCCCATCTCGACCGCCCCGGGTCGGGGGGCTCGTCCCCGCGCCGCCATCGGGACCGCCCCGCGTCGGAGGGGCTCGTCCCCGCGCCGCCATCAGGACCGCCCCGCGCCGGGGGGCTCGTCCTCGCGTCGCCGTCGGGACCGCCCCGTGATCGGGGGCGTCGTTCCTCCGTCCCCATCGCGCGCGCCCCCCGCTCGGCGCATGCCCGACGCGGGCCGACGCGCGTCGGAGGGCACCCCACCGCTCCCCGAGGTCGTCTACACTGCGGTCGGCTGCGATGCGACGCCTCCTCCTCCGCGCCCTCTCCGCGGCACTGCTCGCGGGGCTGCTCCTCACGGCGCGGTGCACCGACGCCACGGGGTACGTGCAGGGCGGCCAGTCGCTGACGAGCGAGGAGGGCGGCGCGCCGACGTGGACGGGGCTCTACACGGACTACTTCGGCCCGTCGGGTCAGGCGAGCTGCACCGCGCAGTCGAGCTGCCACGGCGACGCCACCCAGTCGGGGGCCCAGACGAGCGGCTTCGTCTGCGGGTCGACGAAGGAGGAGTGCTGGGAGGGGATCACCAAGGGCATCAACCCGGTCGACGCCGGCGGCGTCTTCTGCCCCATCGTCTGCATCAGCGAGGACGCGGGCGGCGCCGGCTGCCCCCAGAACACGGCGTTCGCGTGCCCGAGCGACCCGACCCAGCAGTCGCTCTACACGGACATCCACAAGGCGAGCGGGGGCGGCCTGAACAACATGCCGTGCGGCGGCAATCTCGTGGAGTGCCCCGCGTCGGGCGCGACCTACACCTTCACGTCGGACGACCTCGCCCGAATCTCCACCTGGATCCAGCAGGGCGCCCAGGATAACTAGGAGACCCCCGGGGGGGTTCGCTCCATGCCGAAGATCCTCATCGTCGACGACCAGCGCAACATGCGCACGACGCTCGCGATGATGCTGCGCGGGGCGAGCTACGAGGTCGACGAGGCCGCCGACGGCGAGCAGGGCGCCGAGCGGGGCGCGACCGGCGCGTACGACGTGGTGCTGACCGATCTGCGCATGGGGACGAAGGACGGCATCGACGTCCTCCGCTCGACGAAGGACGCGCACCCGCTCACCGAGGTCGTCGTGATGACGGCGTACGGGACGATCGAGAGCGCGGTCGAGGCCATGCGCCTCGGCGCCTTCGACTACATCCAGAAGCCTTTCACCGAGCAGGAGCTCCTCGTCAAGGTCGCGAAGGCGCTCGACAACCGCCGCCTCGCCGGCGAGGTGACGTTCCTCGCGAGCGAGTTCAAGGACCGCTACAAGTTCGAGAACATCATCGGCCTCTCGCGCCCCGTCCGCGAGGTGCTCGGGCGCATCGTCCGCATCGCGCCGACCGACGCGATCGTGCTCATCACCGGCGAGAGCGGCACGGGCAAGGAGCTCGTGGCCAAGGCCATCCACGCGAACAGCAAGCGCAGCGATCGCCCGTTCGTGCCCGTCAACTGCGCGGCCATCACCGAGACGCTCCTCGAGAGTGAGCTCTTCGGCCACGCCAAGGGCTCGTTCACGGGCGCGGTCAGCGCCCGCAAGGGCCTCTTCGAGGAGGCCGACGGGGGCACCTTCTTCTTCGACGAGATCGCCGAGACGCCGATCACCTTCCAGGCCAAGCTCCTCCGCGCCATCCAGGAGAACGAGGTCCGCCGCGTCGGCGAGAACAAGCCGATCCACGTCAACGTGCGCATCATCGCCGCGACCAACCAGGACCTCATGAACGCGGTCGCGGAGAAGCGCTTCCGGCAGGACCTCTACTACCGCCTCAACGTCGCGCGTTTCCAGCTGCCGCCCCTCCGGGAGCGGCGCGAGGACATCCCGATCCTCGTCAGCTACTTCATGGACAAGTACTCGCGAAAGATGGGCGTCCGTCCCAAGCTCCACGACTCGGTGCTCGACGCGCTGGCCCACTACGACTTCCCTGGAAACATCCGCGAGCTCGAGCACATGATCGAGCAGGCCGTCGCCCTCCAGCAGAACGGCGTCATCACGTCCGACGATCTCCTGCCCCCGCCGCCGAGCGCGCCGCTGAGCACGACCGGCTCGGGCGGGCGCGCGCTCTCGGACGTGGTGGACGGGGCGGAGCGCGCAGCCATCGAGGCCGCGCTGCGCGAGAGCGAGGGAAGCCGGGAGCGCGCGGCGGAGCTGCTCAACATCTCGCCGACCACGCTGTGGCGAAAGATGACCCGACTGGGCATCACCTTCGAGAGCCGCGGCTGAGAGCGCCTCCGGGGCCGCGCCTCGAGCGCGGCGACGGCGTCCCACAAGCTCGTCCGTCCGTTCACCTCTGATAGCCGCTCGCTGCAAAGATGAAACGCGAGCACGCCGACCCTTTCCGGGAGGGGGGCGGAAGCGCCGGTAACCACTCGGTCAGGCGACCTCGGCGAGACCTGACCACGCGGGCATGTAGCTTGCGAGCAGCCACGGCAGGCACGGAGCGGGCGCCTAACGACGGGACCCCGGCTCCGTGCCGAAGACTTAGGCCAGAACATGCGAGCGGTGCCCAAAGTCCTGGTGGTCGACGACGAAGCGAACCACGCGCGCGTGATGGCCATCGGCCTCCGCATCGAGGGGTTCGAGGTCGAGACCGCCGCGGACGCGGACGGAGCGCTTCGTGCCATGGCGGGCGGGCCCTTCGACCTCGCGGTGGTCGACCTGATGATGCCCGGGACGAACGGCATCCAGCTCGCGCGTCTCATCCGCGACCGGCACCCGCAGACGAGCGTCGTCCTCACGAGCGCGTATCACCTCAGCGAGCGCCAGCTCGTCCGGGCCGACTGCGGCGCGGTCGGCTTCGTGCCCAAGCCGTTCGACCTGACCGAGCTCGCGCGCTTCCTGCGCGGCA
>JBEKGQ010000401.1:0-6711 GCA_050012715.1 Polyangiaceae bacterium | reverse complement strand
GGTCGGGGTCGGGGTCGGGGTCGGGATCGGGGTCGGGGTCGGGCTCGGCGTCCGGGTCGGGGCTCGGAGCGCCCCCTACCCCTGCGTCCGCCACGAGTCGTGGTACCCGGGCTCCTCGATGTTCGCCGCCTGCGCCGTCGGCACCAGCGGCTCGTACGTATCGCACATCACCGCGAGCTCGTCGGTCCTCGTGCTCCCCACGCTCGCCTCGTAGGCCCCCGGGTGCGGCCCGTGCGCCACCCCCGCCGGGTGCAGCGAAATGGCTCCCGGCCCCACCCCGCGCCGGCTCGTGAAGTTCCCCCGCAGGTACAGGATGATCTCGTCGCAATCGACGCTCGAGTGCGGGTACGGACACGGGATCGCCTGCGGGTGCGTATCGGTCACCCGCGGCACGAACGAGCACACCAGGAACCCCTTGCTCTCGAACGTCGCGTGCACCGTCG
Source organism: Polyangiaceae bacterium (assembly GCA_050012715.1). Lineage (GTDB taxonomy): Bacteria > Myxococcota_A > Polyangia > Polyangiales > Polyangiaceae > Palsa-1150. The sequence continues at coordinate 6,268 of JBEKGQ010000401.1, read as the reverse complement.
GCGGCAGGTGAATCTGCCCCGTCTTCGGCTGGTACTTCTCGATCGCGAACGCGAACGGGTACACGAACCCGTCCCACCCCACGACGTCCATCACGTGGTTCTCCGTCGCGTACCGCGTGAACGTCCCCTTCTTCTTCACCAGCAGCTCGCGCGGCCCCTCCTGCACCTTCTCCGGCGTCGCGATCGGCCCGCGCGGGTGCACGAAGTCGCGGTGCGTGTACGGCGCGTCCATGCGAAGCTGCCCCACCGGGTTGCGGAACGCCTCCGGGATGAACACGCCCGCCGCCGCCTCGAAGCCCATCAGGCGCATCGGCTTCTCGACGTGCCACCGGTGTACGAGCGACTTCGGCACCCACACGTAGTCGCCGGTCTTCACGTCGAGCCACCCGCACGACGACTCGAGCTTCGCGCTCCCCTCCTCGACGAACCACAGCTCGTCGCCATCCCCGTTCGCGAAGTACGTGTCGTCCGTCGCGTCGGGCCGCGCGAGCAGCACCGTCACGTCGCGGTTGAAGAGGATCGGCACCCGCCGGTCGACGAGCATCCCGCCCGACGGGATGCGCTCGGAGAGATACAGCCGCCGTCGCAGCGGTCGCCGCGCCTCGGGATCCGGCTGCGGCGCGGGCCAGCCGCGCGCGCTCACCTCGACCTCGCGGTGCGGCGTCACCGGGAAGCGATGGTAGAAGTACGTGAACGGCCCGCTGAACCCGCCGCGGGTGAACATCTCCTCGTAGAGCATCTTGCCGTCCGCCATGCGGCAGACGGTGTGCGGCTTCTCGGGGAGGATCCCTGCGCTCTGCCGGTCGATCATCGCGCCGGCTCCGCGCTAGGCCTTCGCGGACTGCGCGCGCTCGATGCTCTCGAAGAGCGCGCGGAAGTTGCCGTAGCCGAACCCCTCGTCGCCGCAGCGCTGGATGATCTCGTAGAAGAACGGGCCCGCCCGCTCGTCCGAGTAGAGGGCCTTCGCCTCGCGGAGGAAGATCTGCAGCATGTAGCGATCCTGCGAGCCGTCGAGCAGGATCTGGTGCTTCTCGAGCACGCCGAGCTCCTGGGTCACGTTGCGGATGCCGAGCGCGTCGAGGCGCCGCGGCAAGTCGCGGTAGTACGACTCCGGCGTGTCCATGAAGTCGACCGCGCGGCGCTTCAGCTCCTCGACCGTCCAGATGACGTCCTTCACGTTGAAGGCGACGTGCTGCACGCCGGGGCCCTGGTTGTCCTCGACGAACTTGTAGATCTGCGAGTCGCGGAAGTGCGGCCGCAGCGGCTCGTTGGTCGCGAACTTCACCTGGCTCACCGGGTCCCACATGACGATCGACTTGAGGCCCGAGCCGTGGGCGAACTGCTGCGCGACGTCCTTCGTGTGGAACTTGATCTCCCAGAACGGCTCGAAGCCGAGCACGTCGCGGTAAAAGGCGATGATGGGCACCATGGTGAGCCCGTTGCTCGTCACGTGGTCGACGATCTGGATGCCGTACACGTTGTCCGGCTTGCCCACGTTGCCGACGCCGGAGTCGACGAAGCCGGGCGCGAACGCGCGGTAGTCGCTCCGCTCGACGAAGCGGAACGCCACGTCGCCGAGCGGCGTCGCGATCTCGACCGCGCGGTACGTGCCGCCGCGCGCGTCCTTGTCCTCGACCGGATCGGAGAGGAACGTGCCCCCGCGCGCCTCGAGGAAGGCCATCGTCTCGTCGAGGCTCTTCACGCGGAAGCTGAGGCTCATCACGCCGGCCGGGTGCCGCTTGAGGAAGCGCGCCGCCTTCGAGCTCTGCCCGAGCGGCGTCGACACGCAGACGCGGACGTCCCCCGCGCCGAACACGACGGACTGCTGGCCGCTTCGTGACGTCAGCTCGTCGCCGGCGCGGGCGACCTCCTTGAAGTCGAACTTCTCGGTGTAGAACTTCTTCGAACGGTCGAGGTTCTCCACCACGAAGTGCAGCGAGTCGTACCCGAGGAGACCGAGGTGCTCTTTGGCGGCCATGGTGGCGGGAGCATGCCACAAACGCCGCAAACCGGCAGGCGGCCGAAAGAGAGAAGAAACAGGGAGAGGAGGAGAGAAGGAGGATGGTTGGATCGACCCAGAACCCTCCTCCTCTCCTTCTCTCCCTGTTTCCCCCTCTCTTGCAGTGCGTCAGCCGAAGGCGATGACTCGCTGCAGCTCGAGGTCGCGCAGGAGGTTCATCGCCCGCTCCGGGTCGACCGCGATCGAGCGGAGGATGTCGGCCACGGTGGCGTGGCCGTCGACGAGCGCCAGGATGCCGTAGGTGTCCGGCTCGAACTCGAACCAGGCGAGGTCTTCCTTCGTCACCGCGATGACGGGGATCGCCCCCAGATCTGCGTCCTCGAGGGTGCGGGCAACCGGCAGCATGGCGCTTCGCCGCACCGCCGTGGGCACGTCCTCCAGGTACTCCAGGCTCACCTGGATGTCGGGCGCGCTGGAGGCGTCGGACCCGCGCGCGTGGGAGTCCGCTCGCCGCGCGAACGCAGCGAAACGGTCGGGCTCCACCTTCATGGTGGGAAAGTCGCCGAGCTTTCGGGGCAACGCCTGCCTCTCTTTCTGCTGAAAAAGACGGCCCTCCGGAAACGAGGGGGCGAGCTTTGAAAGTAGCACGATTCGGACCGAAGTCGCTCCCTCGTATGGTGCGCGGCGGTGTGCTACTTCGCGGACGTTGGTACCGATGCGCGCCCGCGCATCCGACCCGGAGGAGGGCACTCATGAGCCGGAAGCCCACGAAGTACGTGTTCGTCACCGGTGGAGTCGTCTCTTCGATAGGCAAGGGGCTCGCGAGCGCCTCGGTGGGCGCGCTCCTCGAGGCCCGCGGCCTCCGCGTGACGCACGTGAAGCTCGACCCGTACATCAACGTCGACCCGGGGACGATGAGCCCCTACCAGCACGGCGAGGTCTTCGTGACCGACGACGGCGCCGAGACGGACCTCGACCTCGGGCACTACGAGCGCTTCACGACCGCGCGCATGACGCGCAGCAACAACTTCACGACCGGCCGCATCTACGAGGCGGTCATCTCGAAGGAGCGGCGCGGGGAGTACCTCGGCGCGACGGTGCAGGTGATTCCGCACATCACCGACGAGATCAAGGCGCGCGTCCGCGACGCGGCCGAGGGGGTCGACGTCGCGATCATCGAGATCGGCGGCACGGCGGGGGACATCGAGTCCTTGCCGTTCCTCGAGGCGATCCGGCAGATGAAGCTCGAGGCGGGCTGGCAGAACGCGCTCAGCATCCACGTGACGCTGGTGCCGTACATCGCGACCGCGGGCGAGCTGAAGACGAAGCCGACGCAGCACGCGGTGAAGGAGATGCGCGAGATCGGCATCCAGCCGGACGTGCTGCTGTGCCGCTCGCAGATGCCGCTGTCGCGGAGCGTGAAGGAGAAGATTGCGCTCTTCTCGAACGTGCCGATCGAGGCGGTCGTCGGGGCGCTCGACGTGGGGTGCATCTACGAGGTGCCGCTGATGCTCCACGCGGAGGGGCTCGATGAGCTCATCACCGAGCGGCTGAACATCTGGAGCCGCGCGCCGGAGCTCGGGCCGTGGCAGCGGATCGTGGCGCGGTTCAAGAACCCGTCGCGCGGGACGGTGAAAATCGGCATCGTCGGGAAGTACGTGCACCTGAAGGACTCGTACAAATCGCTCCACGAGGCGCTCGTGCACGGCGGCCTGTCGAGCGACTGCCGGGTCGAGCTCGAGTACATCGACAGCGAGCAGGTGGAGCAGCAGGGGCCGGAGGCGCTGCTGTCGGGGCTCGACGCGGTGCTGGTGCCGGGGGGCTTCGGCGACCGCGGGACGGAGGGGAAGATCGCGGCCATCGGGTACGCGCGGCAGAACAAGATCCCGTTCTTCGGGATCTGTCTCGGGATGCAGCTCGCGGTGGTGGAGTACGCGCGGCACGTGGCGTCGCTGGCGAACGCGAACTCGAGCGAGTTCGACAAGGACACGCCGTACGCGGTGATCGATCTGATGCCCGAGCAGCGCGGGGTGCGGAACAAGGGCGCGACGATGCGGCTGGGCGCCTACCCGTGCGTGCTGACGGCCGGCTCGCTGGCGGCGGACGCCTACGGGACGACGGAGATCAGCGAGCGGCACCGCCACCGGTACGAGTTCTCGAACGACTTCCGCGAGCAGCTCGTGGAGGCCGGGATGGTGCTGAGCGGGACGTCGCCGGACAAGCGCCTCGTCGAGATGATCGAGCTCCGGGAGCACCCGTTCTTCGTGGGGTGCCAGTTCCACCCCGAGTTCAAGAGCCGCCCGGTCGCGCCGCACCCGCTGTTCGCGCGCTTCGTGCGAGCGGCGCTCGAGCGAGCCACGTCCCGGGGAAAGACCGAAGTCCGCAAGCAGAGCGAGAGTCACCCGGTCATCAACTAGCTCACTGGCCCTTCACCATGACGACGCTGGTGGGGTCGTAGACGACGGTGAAGGCGAGCCGCACGCCCCACACCGTGCCCGATTTACCCTGGGTCTCGAAGACGCTCGTGTCGCGCTGGACCCACGGGGCGGAGATGGGCGGCCCCAGGTTGGTGAAGGCGCTGAGCGCGGGCTGCACCCAGGGGAGCGCGATGCGGACGTTGGGCGAGACGATGAGCGACTCGCGGTTGCCGTCCTGCACGGCGGGGAGATCCAGGGCGTACGCCTCGAAGACCTCGAGACCCGGGGCGATGTGCGGGCCGAGCTGGAGGCCGAGGTAGAGGCCGGCGGTGGCGTAGAGGCGGCGGTCGCTGAGGAGCAAGCTGGAGACGGTGAGGTCGAGGCCCTGGCGGAACTGGATGACGAAGTTGCCGTCGAGGGCGCGCACGTCGACGTACGGGCGGACGCCGTAGGAGTCGGGGACGAAGTAGCTGACGTCCCACGGGCGAAGGGTGGCGGCGGCGAGGGCGACCTGGGACGCGGGGCCGTTGGGATCGTAGCTCGCGGTGGGGAACATGACGGACAGGCCGCCGCCGAAGGCCATGCCGGTGGTCGTGGCCCAGACGGTGCGGCCGTCGAGGGCGAGGTTGCCGCCGACGACCTCGAAGCCCGTGCCGTCGCTGCCGTCGGCGACCTCGTACGAGGCGCCGACGTACCAGCGGCGGAGACCGAGGGGCACTTCCACCGCGAGCCGCTGGATGTACGCGCTCTGGGTGCCGCCACCGCCCGGGAGCTGGATGGCACCGACGGTGGTCTCGAGGGTGGCCTCCATCTCGGAGTGCGTGAGCTCGGGCAGCGTGGGCGCGCGCGGGGCGCGAGGGACGGCGTAGGGGTCGTCGAAGGGCACCGCCTGCGCGCGGGCGAGCGCGGGCCATGCGGCGAGCGCGACGCAGACGGCGAGGCAAGCGGCGAGGCGCGAGGGCACGCGAGGGGCATTAGAGCACCCGCGGGCGCGGTCCGGGGTTGCACGCGCGCGGGCTGGACGGTAAGGCCCTGGGATGGGGGATCTCGTGCGTCTCGGGGTTGCGTTCGGTGCCGCGGCGGTCCTCGCGGCGTGCGGGAGCAGCAGCAACGGGGCGAGCCCGAGCAAGGGCGACGCGAGCACGGGCGACGACGCGACGGAAGAAGGCGGCGCGGGCGAGGCGGGTGACGAGGGGCCGAGCGGGCGGCCGTACCCGGCCTTCCCGGTCGACGCCCCGCAGATCGTGAAGAACGGTGGAGCCGTCCTCGAGTCGCCGGTCATCGTGACGATCACCTGGCCCGGCGAGGGGAGCCCGTCGACGTGGGAGGGCTTCGGCGACGGCATCGGCGCGTCGACGTACTGGTCGGCGACCACCGCGCAGTACGGCGTGGGCCCGGCGACGAGCGGGGCCGCGAACCACGTGCGGATGACGCAGGCCCTGCCGGCGACGCTGGGGTACTACGACGTGTCGAACCTCGTGATGGCGGCGGTGCAGGCGGTGGAGCCGGGTGACGCGGGGGCGACGGACGCGGGGGTGGGCGGCCCCGCGTGGCCCGCGCCGGTCGTCGACGCGAAGGGGAACGCGCAGACGATCTATTCGCTCTACATCCCCTCGACGACGACGGTGACCGACCCGGGGTCCGGCGGTTCCTTCTGCGCCTACGGCGCGCTCGGCTGGCACGACGAGGTGACGGTGAACGGCGTGGGGATCCCGTTCGCGGTGACGCTCGAGTGCCCTGCGATGACGCTCGACGTGAACGAGGAGACCGCCTCGCACGAGCTCGTCGAGGCCGCGACGGACCCCTACATGGAGCCCAATCCGACGGGCTACTCGGGGTTCGACGCGGACCACCTCGCCTGGGACCTCTACTCGCAGGGCTACAGCGAGCT
>JBEKGQ010000400.1:0-6715 GCA_050012715.1 Polyangiaceae bacterium | reverse complement strand
ACGCCAGCGTCGACCTCGACGTGAAGCACGGGGTGTCGATGGCGGACCTGCAGCTGGCGCTCGCCCGCAAGGGGCAGCACGCGCGCGTGACGGCGCGGAGGGCGAGCTTCCAGGACGGAGACCTTCGCGTGGACGGCGCGCGCGTCGAAGGGCTCGGCGAGCCCCTGACCGCCACCCTGGCCACGTCCCCGGGGATGCTGCGGGTGGTGGCGGCGACGAAGGGCATCGATCTGGCGCTCGTCGCGCGCCTCGCGAACGTCGAGAAGAAGCTGTGGGGCGGTCGGGTGTCCTTCGACACGGATCTTCGCCTGCAGCGCCGCGGCGGCGAGGGCCGCTTGACGCTCGACGTCGCGGGCCTCGAGACGACGTACGCCAAGGACCTCACCGGCCACGTGGAGATGGCGCTCGCGGGCCGGACGGTGGGCGCGAAGGTGCACGTCGACGCGGGCGGGGTGGGCTCGCTGGACCTGGAGGCGCCGAAGGTAGAGCTCGCGAGCCGCGACGCCACGAGCCTCGCCGCGTGGAAGCGCGCGTGGGGGGCGGTCGACGTCGACGTGAACGGCGACCTGGCGAAAGCGCTGGCCATGGTCCCGGCCGACGAGCAGCCGCTCAGCCGCGCGCGCGGGACGGTGCACGTCAAGGCTCACCTGGCGCGGGACGATGCCCAGGACTTCACGCCCGACCTTTCGCTCTCGGTGACGACCGACAAGCTGGAGCTCGCCGCGAAGACGCCGGAGTGGGTCGACATCGACGGCGTCCTGGTCCATCCGCCGCCGGCCTGGCACATCGAGGGGGTCGATTTCGTCCTGGACGCGCACATCGACGGCAACAGCGGCGCGGTGAAGGCATCGACGCAGCTCCACGACGACAAGGGCGCCCTCGCGACGATCGATCTGACCGCTCCGCATGCTCCCTATGCGGAGGCGCTCCGGGACGGGCCGGCGCTCTTCGAGCGCGTGAGGGCGACCGCGTTCGACGTTCACGTGGCGGTGCCGGAGCGGGGGCTCGGCACCGTGCCGCCCATCCTGAGGCAGCCGTACGTGACCGGGACGCTCCAGGCCGACGTGAAGGCCTCGGGGACGATGATGACCCCGAAGGTCGACGTGACCGCCAGCCTCCGGCGCGCCGCCTACACCGGCAACGGACCACGCGCCCAGCCGCTCGACGTCGACGTCGCCGGTCACTACGAGGGCGCCAAGGGGTCCGCATCGATCAAGGCTCACTCCGGTGACCGGGAGCTGCTGGACCTCGAGGCGCAGCTCCAGGCGCGCCTCGAGGAGCTCCTCGGGTCGAGCGAGAGCGGCGCGCCCCTGGCATGGAAGGCATCGGCGCACGCTCACCTCACCGGATTCCCGATGGAGTCGATCGCCGCGCTCGATGACCGGCTCGTGAAAGGCCGCCTGACCGGTGATCTCTCGGTGGTCGATCTGCACGCGAACGCCCACGCCGACGCGCAGCTCGCGATCGATGGCCTCACCGTCGGTAGCATCGCCTACAAGTCCGCCAGCCTCCGGCTGAACGCCGACGGGAAGGTCGTGGACGCCAGCGTCCGCATCGACCAGACCGATGGTTTCATGGAGACCAAGGCGCACGCGACGGCGTCCTGGGGCGACGCGCTCGCGCCAGCGCTCGACCATGGCTCGCCGCTCGACGTCGATCTGTCGTCGAAGAACTTCCGCATCGCCGTGCTCCTGCCCTTCGTGGGAGGAACGCTCGACGAGCTCGACGGTCGGCTGGACGCGCAGACCCACGTCCAGCTCGATCCGGCGAAGAACACCGCGCAGGCCTCGGGCACGCTCGCGCTGAGTCGCGGAACGATCGAGGCCGCGGCCGGCGGGGGCGAGCTCCACGACATCGCCGCGAACGTGAAGCTCGCGCCGGACGGAACCGTCACCCTCGTGAAGCTGACCGCGAAAGGCCTCACCGGGGCGCTCGAAGCGACGGGCACCGCCAAGCTGGACGGGACGACGCTGCGCTCGGCCAAGGCGGTCATCGTGATCCCGAGCCATACCCCCATCCCTCTCACCGCCGCCGGAGCGGACGTCGGCAACGTCGACGGCCGCATCGAGGTCACCGAGACCACCGCCGAGAGCGGGAAGGAAATGGCCCTGAAGGTCGAGGTTCCGCAGATGCGTGTCGCGCTGCCGGAGGGAACGTCCACGAACCCGCAGGCGCTCGGCGAGATGGCCAAGGTGCGCATCGGGGCTCACCGGGGCGATCCGCGGACGTTCGTCCTCCTCTCGCTGGATACGCCGAGGCCTCCGCCGTCCTCGGCGAGCGCCACGGCGACGAAGATGACCGTCGACGTGCACCTGGGCGACGTGCAGGTCGTCCGCGGGACCGAGCTCGCGGTGGGCCTCGACGGCCGCGTGAGCGTGGTGGACCGAGGGTCGGCGCAGGTGACGGGGCAGATTCACCTGAAGCGGGGCGGTACGCTCAACGTGCAGGGAAAGAAGTTCACGGTCGAGGACGGCACGGTGACGCTCGTGGGCGCGGATCCGTCGAACCCCGAGGCGGTGGTGAAGGCCAGCTGGACCGCGCCCGACGGGACGGTGGTCTACGCGGTTTTCGACGGGCGGCTGAAGACGGGGAAGGTGACGCTCTCGTCGGAGCCGACCCTCCCGCAGCAGGAGATCGTCGAGCTCTTGCTCTTCGGAACCGCGGACGGAAACCAGGCGCAGACCCCGACGGGAACGCCGACGAACACGGCCATCGGAACGGCCGGTGGCCAGGCGGCGCAGCCGCTGAACCACGCGCTCGGCCAGCTCGGTCTCGGCGCGGTGACGGCGAACGTCGACACGACCCAGGCGTCCAACCCGCGGCCGGAGGTCGAGGTGCAGATCGCCAAGGACATCTCGGTCCAGCTCGCCGTCGTCCTGGGGCAGCCGCCTCCCGGCGTGAACCCGGACCATACGCTCCTGACGATCGACTGGCGTTTCCTCACCAAGTGGTCGCTGGCGTCGACCGTCGGCGACGCGGGGACGACGATCTTCGACCTGCTCTGGCAACGCCGCTACTGAACGGCTCAGGAGAGCCCGAGGCGAAAGCGACGGGTCCGCTCGTAGACGCGCAGCGCAGTGATCGCGACGCCGACGAAGAGCGGGCCGAGGAGCAGGCCGACGACCCCGAAGAGCTTGATGCCGCCGAAGAGGGCCACGAACGTCATCCAGCTCGACATGGTCTCGCCGCGCCCGAGGAGGTGCGGACGGACGACGTAGTCGCAGAACGCGACGACGACGAGGGCGCCCCACGCGAGCTCGAACACGCCGGAGCCAGGATGCCCCACCGCGATCAGGATCACCCCGACCGGCAGCCAGACGAGCATCGTCCCGAAGGCGGGCACGAGCGACATGACCCCCGTGACCGCGCCGAAGAACGCCGGCTGCGGCACGTGTCCGATCCAGAACCCGATGCCCGCCAGCAAGCCCTGGATCAGCGCCGTCCCGAAGTTGCCGATGACGACGGTCCGCCCGAGCCGCTGCACCTCGCGCATGAGGCGGCGCGTGTGGTGCGGGTTGATGGGCATCAGGTGCTCGGCACGACGGGCGAGCGCGGGCCAGTTGCGGAGCACGAAGTACATCGTGATGGCCATGAAGAACACGGTGATGAAGACGTCGCCGGCGATCGCGAAGATCTCGGCGGCCCAGCCGGCCACGTGCGAGGTGACGCTCCCGAGCGCACCGCGCAGATGGTCGACGAGCGTCTCGGGGTCGACGTGCAGCGGGGCGAGCGGGCGGGAGAGGCCCTGGAGGAAGACGTCGACGCGCCCACCCGGGGCGACGTCCGCCGGCAGGCCCGAGAGCACCGACACGCCGCGGAGGACGAGCAGGCCCACGAGCGCTCCGACGACCCCGCCCAGGACGACCGCCGATCCGACGGTCAGCCCGAGCGCGACGAGCACGGGGCGATGCGTCCTTCGCGTGAGCGCGCGAGCGGTGGGATGAAGGGTGAGCGCCATCAACCCGCCGACGACGATGCCGATGCCGACGGGCAGGAGGACCCACAGAATCGTCGCGGTCGCCAGGATGGCGATGATCCCGAGCGCCCGGGACTCGGCAGGGGCGTAGTGCTCCGTGACCCTTCGGGCCCGGAGATGCGCCGAGTCGCGCGGACCGGGATGTGCGTCGCCGCCGTCTTCGGGCGCGGGTGCCTTCATGTCCCAGGACCGAGCGCAAGTGTCGGGCCAACCGGACGCTGCGCGTCCGATGACGAGGCCGCCACCAGGAGCCGCCCTCGGCGCCACACGGGATCAGCGCGCGCTCTTCGGACGGTCTCGCGCTCTCTTCCGTCGCGCTGCGCCGTGGAGGAAGAGCTCGACGACCATCGCCGCGTCCTCCTCCACGTTCGTCGCCCGGTCGGCGATGCCCGAGAGGACGAAGGCGCGGATGGTGCCGCCGAAGAAGCGCACGAGCGCGTCGCCCTGCAGGGGCTCGAGATCGCCGGAGGCGATGCCCTCTTCGACCAGGGCGCCGAAGATGGCGCGCAGACGCTCGACGTGACGGAGGCGCTTGTGGGTGGCGCGCGCGCCGGGAGCGGCGGTGCCGGCAAAGAGGCCCTGCTCGCTGGCGATGGCGAAGAAGGCCCGGTGGGCCTGCACGTACGCGAGGACCCGGACCACCCTCGCGCGCAGGCGCTCCTCGAAGCTCCCGCGATCGTCGCGGGGATGCAGCTCGGAGGCCATCTCTTCGGAGCGCTGCTCGAGGAGGGCCCCGAGCACGTCGTCCTTGTCCTCGAAGTGGTTGTAGACCGTGCCGACCGCGGTGCGAGCGCGCTCGGCGATGTCCTGGATGCGCGCACCGTGGAAGCCCCGCTCGGCGAACACCGCCTCGGCCGCGTCGAGGATGGCGTTGCGGAAGAGCGCGCGTGCCTCGTCGCGCCGGCGCAGCGGAGGCTCGACGCTCGACTTCCCGTCGTTCATCGGCACACCTGACGCTGGAGCCAGCTCCCGGACCCCTCCACCCAGCTCACCCAGAGCGCCCCGTGCGGGTCGGCCGCGAGCGCCACGTCCGTCATCTTCGCCGCGCTCGCCACGACGTCTCTCGCCAGGAACGCCCCATCCGGCGATATGACGCCCATCTCGAGCAGGCGCATCGATCCCGGCTCGCTCCCCTGCGGTCTCACGCGCGCCACCCACGTCTTGCCGCCCTCGATGGCCGTGGCCACCGGCGCGGGATCGAGCCCGTTCGGGTACATCGACCACTGGACGGGCTCGTCGACGTGCGCGGGGTCGTCCACGCGGACGACGGCCATGCCGAACGAGCCGATGTCCTTCGCGATGGGGAGCAAGGCCCAGCCAGGACCCGCGGGCGCGACGGAGAGAGCCCCCGCGGTCCGGTGATCGCCGGGGCCGCCGACGAAGACCACCGCGTCCTCGCCCAGCGCCGCATGCGCCTCGAACGTCACCGGGCGCACGTGAACGGCGGTGAGCGCCGCCCTCGCATCGACCGAGAGGGCGAGGACCGAGGACTTCCGCGGGACGAGGACGAGGGACGTCGCACCGCTCCCGTCTTCCGAGAGGCGCACCGGGGCATCGTCGTCGACCGCGAGCCACGCCTCGCTCACCCAGCCCTCGCTCGTCTGACGGCTGGCCAGGTAGCCGAGAGCCGTATGGTTGCCGCCGAGGGGCGCCGCCGCGATGCGCGAGCCGGTTCGACTGCTGGCGACGAGACGATCGCCGGCTCCGTCGCGCGAGGTCCGGTGGACCGCACCGGTGCGATCGGCGCAGAAGACGTGGTCGCCGGCCAGCCCGCAGGCGACCGCGTAGCCGGCTCCGGCGCCGCCATCGACGGACTCGCGCGCCACGGGCGCGGCGCCGGCCGACGCGACGGGAAGAGGGCCGGTCGCAAACGATGCGATGCGCGCCTTCCCATCGACGTTCATGACGACCTCGACCGAGTCGCCGCGCATCGCCAGCGCGACGGGAGAGCGGACGGGAAGCTCGATGGGGCCCCGAACGACGCGGCACGCGGTCGCGCCCCCGTCCCCCGGGGCCCCGGATTCGGCGCCCGCGTCCGCGTCCGCGCCTGCGTCCGCGCCCGCGCCTGCGTCCGCGTCCGCGCCTGCGTCCGCGCTCGCGCCAGCCCCGATCGCGCCGGCATTCGCGCTCACCGCAGCCCCCGCCGGCTCCGCCGTGGACCCGCTCGCGTCCACCTGCCCCGCGCTCGGGGGCGAACCTTTGCATGCGGCCGCGACCGCGAAGAAGACGAGCCACGACGGCGCGCGCACCCTCCTTTTGTACTACGCTTGAAGGCGCGGAGGTGCGATTGACCGGCGATTCCGAGCTCGCGGCAGAATCCGAGGCCCCGCGCGCCATCGGTCGCATGCTCGCGGGTCGCTACCGGATCCAGAGCGTCCTCGGCGAAGGAGGTATGGCCATCGTCTACGAGGGCGAGCACGTCGCCCTCGGCAAGCGGGTCGCCATCAAGCTGGTCCAGTCGCTCTTCGCGAACGACGACGAGATCGTCCATCGCTTCGAGCGCGAGGCGCGCAGCGCGAGCGCCGTCGAGAGCGAGCACATCGTCCATGTGTTCGACGTCGGCGCCGATCCCGAGCTCGGGCTCTTCCTCGTCATGGAGCTCCTCAAGGGCGACGACCTCGCGCGCGTGCTCACGCGGCGCACGAAGCTCGACCCGGTCTTCGCTTGCGGCCTCGTGAAGCAGGCCGCGCACGGGCTCGAGAAGGCGCACGCGGCGGGCATCGTCCACCGCGATCTCAA
>JBEKGQ010000399.1:0-8350 GCA_050012715.1 Polyangiaceae bacterium | reverse complement strand
GGAGCTTCGCGCTCGAGACGCGCGAGCTTCACCGCTTCCGGGAGGCGAACGACAGATACCTTCAGGCCAGCCTCGCCCTCGCGCGCCTTCGCGGGTCGATGTTCCCGATCCTCGGGATGACCGCCGCGGTCGGCGGGCTCGTGCTCTTCTGGTACGGCGGGCAGATGCTCCTCGACGGGCCGGCGAAAGGGGGGCTCTCGAAGGGGGACTTCTTCGCCTTCTGGTCGGCGATGGGGCGAATGACCTGGCCGATGATCGCGCTCGGCTTCTCGCTCGCGATCATCCAGCGCGGGCGGGCCGGGTACGTGCGGCTCCGCGAGATCTTCGACGCGATCCCCGAGGTCGTGAACGGCCCGCTCGCGGCCCCGGAGGCGATCGAGGGGACGCTCCGTGTGACCGGGCTGTCCCTCGCCTACGGGGCACGCAAGGTGCTCGACGACGTCGCGTTCGACGTCAAGGAAGGGGAGTCGCTCGCGATCGTAGGGCGGACCGGGTCGGGCAAATCGACCCTCGCAATGCTCCTCGCGCGCCTCCTGCCGACCCCGCCGCGCGCGGTGTTCCTCGGAGGGTACGACGTCTGCGATCTTCCACTGTCGTCAGTGCGCGAGACGATCGGCTACGCGCAGCAGGACGCCTTCCTCTTCTCGACGACGGTGTCGCGGAACATCGGCTTCGCGCTCGATGACCCCGACTCGGCGGACGCGCAGACCAAGGTGCGCGACGGGGCCCGCGAGGCGCAGGTGCTCGAGGAGGCCCTCGGGCTTCCGGAGGGCTTCGACACGGTGGTGGGCGAGCGCGGCGTGCAGCTCTCGGGCGGGCAGAAGCAGCGCATCGCGCTGGCCCGCGCGCTCGTGTGGCAGCCGAAGATCCTCATTCTCGACGACCCGCTCTCCGCGGTCGACGCGAAGACGGAGGGGGCCATCCTCGACGCGATCGACCGGCAAGCGGCCGAGCGCACGGTGCTGCTCGTGACCCACCGCATCGCGGCCGCGTCGCGCTGCGACAAGATCGTGGTGCTCGACGAGGGCCGCATCGTCGAGCAGGGGACGCACGACGAGCTCGTGAACGCCGGCGGCATCTACGCGGCCTTCGCGGAGGAGCAGAAGATGGCGAGCGAGCTCGAGGAGCTCGAGCTGCCGTCGGTCGATCGGGTCGAGACGTCGCCGGAGGGGGCGGCGGTGTCGTGAGCGCGACCGCGAAGCCGGCCGCCGTGCCGCCGCCGGCGACGCGCGGGTCCGAGGCGCTGAAGAAGTTCCACGAGGAAGCGGTGATGGGCAAGGCCTACGACGGCCGGCTCCTCCGCCGCCTCTGGCCGTTCGTGCGCCCGCACTCGCTCTACCTGGTGGTCTCGCTGGCGACCCTCGTCGTCATCTCGTCCATCGGCCTCGTGAGGCCGCTGCTCATGGGCGACGTCGTCCACCAGGCGGAAGCCAGCGATTCGCACCGGCTCCTCCGGGACGGCGTCGGTCTGGCGCTGCTGCTGATCGTCGCGCAGCTTCTCACCTTCGTGCAGATGTACGCCATGCAGGTGGCCGGGGCGCGCGCCATGGCCGACCTGCGGAGCAACATCTTCCGCTTCTTCCAGCGGCTGCGGCTCCGCTTCTACGACAAGACGCCGGTCGGAGTCGGGCTCATCGTCAACTACGTCCGCAAGCGCTCGCGCGAGGCCTACCGCGACGTCCGCACCCGCGTCGCGCGCCTGAACGCGTACCTCAACGAGCAGGTGAACGGCATCGCCATCGTGCAGGCGTTCGTTCGCGAGCGCGCGATGGCGGACGAGTTCGACGCCATCAACGTCGACTACCGCGACGCGAACAAGCGCGCCATCTACTACGAGTCCGTCCTCGACGCGGCGATCGAGATGGTGAGCACGCTGTGCATCGCCAGCATCCTCTGGTTCGCCGGCCTCCGCCGGGTGGGCGATCACGCCATCACCTTCCAGGTGCTCATCGTCTTCACCCAGTACATCCGCCAGTTCTTCGAGCCGGTGAGCCAGCTCTCGCAGCGGTACACCATCCTGCAGAGCGCGATGGCCGGCGCGGAGCGCATCTTCCAGCTCCTCGACGAGACCGACGTGGCGCCGCCCGCGCTGCCCGAGAAGGACTGCGGCGCGCCGGGCGGTCCCGACGAGGCGATGGCGCTGGAGCACGTGGACTTCGAGTACAAGCCCGGGTCGCCGGTGCTCCGCGACGTGACCTTCAGCGCGCGGCGCGGGGAGCGGATCGCGCTGGTGGGGGCGACGGGAGCGGGCAAGACGACGGTGTCGAGCCTGCTGCTGCGTCTCTACGAGCCGCACGAGCTCCGGCGCAACTTCTCGGTCGTGCCACAGGACGTGTTCCTGTTCTCGGGGACGGTGCTGTCCAACGTGGGCGTCGCGGACGCGGTGCCGGATCGCGCGCGGGCCGAGGAGGCGCTGCGCCGCATCGGGGCCCTGGAGCTCTTCGAGAAGCGCGAGGGCGGGCTCGACGCGCGGGTCGACGAGCGCGGGCAGAACTTCAGCGCCGGCGAGCGGCAGCTCATCGCGTTCGCGCGCGCCGTGTACCGGGACGCACCCCTGCTGGTGCTCGACGAGGCGACGGCGAGCGTCGACTCGGACACCGAGGCGCGCCTCCAGCGAGCGCTCGAGGAGGTGATGCGCGAGCGGACGGCGCTCGTCATCGCGCACCGGCTGTCGACGATCCGCGCCGCCGACCGGATCATCGTGTTCCACAAGGGGCGCGTGGTCGAGATGGGGACGCACGACGAGCTCATCGCGAAGGGCGCCGTGTACGCGCGGCTCTACCGGATGCAGTTTGCGCACGAGCAGGCGGTGGCCGCGGAGCGGCGGGCGCACGAGACGCGGACCGCAGTCGGCTGACGCGGGATCAGTCGGACGCGGGAGAGTCGGGAGAGGCGTCGGCGGCGCTCGGGTCGTAGCAGAGGCCATCGGTGCAGAGCTGGCCGGCGAGGCAGCTGACGCCGGCGTCGCCGCACGAGCCGTGGCACTGGTCGTCGGGGGCGCACTCGAGGCCCGACGGGCAGCTCGCGCCATTCGCGCACGACGCCTCCTGGGGGAGCAGGCAGACGCCGTTGCCGGAGACCGAAACGCACGCCTCGCCGGTGGGGCAGTCGCGGGCGGCGACGCATTGCTGGTGGCACACGCCGAAGGTGCACGTGAGCGGCTCGGCGCAGTCGCTGCTGAGGATGCACGCCGCGCCCAGGGGCGCGCTGCCGAGGCTCCCGTCGTAGCCACCGTCGTCGGAGCTGGAGGGCGACGACGAGGAGCTGCAGCCGGTGCCCGCCACCGGGAGGGCCGCGGCGATGGCCAGGACGGCGCGGAGGAGGGCCCTCACGTCGCCTCCATGCTCTTCGCGAGCGCGCGCTGCGCGGCGCGCCCGATGACCGCCAGCGCGACGCCGCCGCCGAGGAGGCCTCCGCCGAGCGCGACCCAGCGCGCGGCGCCGAGGTCCGGCGTCTCGCCGGCGAGGAGCGCGGCGGCGTCCTGCACGAGCGAGCCGACGTACGTGTAGAACGCCGTGAACGGGATGATGCCGGCGACGGTGGCGGGCGCGAAGTCCCGCATGCGGAGGCGCGTCGTCGCGAGGACGTAGGTGAGCACGTTCTGCGGGATGAGCGGCGTCATGCGAAGGAGCATCGTGATCTTGCGCCCGTCGGTCTCCACCGCGCGCCGCACCGCCTCGAGGCGCGCCGAGCCGACCTCGCGCGGCGGCAGCACGCGCGTGACGACGAATCGCCCGAGGAGGAACGAGGCGCACATCGCCACCGCCGTCACCGGCACGCCCACCGCGACGCCGAGCGGAAAGCCGTACGCGTACCCCGCGACGGTGCCCATGACCCAGAAGGGCGCGCCGATGAGGGCCCACGCCGCGTCGAAGCCGAGGAGCGCGAGCGCCCCGATGGGGCCGGCGGTCCGGACGAAGCTCACGAAGCCGACGACCCACCCCCGCGCCGCGGGGATGCGCAGGATCACGTAGGGCAGCGACACGAGCACGCCCATGGCCGCGAGCCGGAGGAGAAGCCCGCGACTTGGCCGCTTCACCCGCTGGATGCTAACAGGGACGGAATCGCCTGCACGCCGAGGTGCGTTCGATCCGCATGACCATGCCCCTGGTGCCCCGCGTTCTCCGCCCCCGCCGCGCCGCCCCGGCCGACGCCGTGCGGCCCACCCGGGCGGACGTGAACCTGGAGGCCCTGCGGCACAACCTGCGCGTCGCGAAGCGTCACGCGGGCGGGGCGAAGGTGTGGGCGGTGCTGAAGGCGGACGCGTACGGCCACGGCGCCCCGGCCGTCGCGCGGACGCTGGAGCGCGCCCGGATCGACGGGTTCTGCGTGGCCTTGCTGGAGGAGGCGGTCGAGCTGCGCGAGGCGGGCATCGTCGCGCCGATCCTCGTGATGGGCGGGCACTACGGCGCGGCGCACGACGAGATCGTCGCGCGCGGGCTCGTTCCCGTCGTGCACGATCTCGGCGAGACCGAGGCCTTCGCGCGCCTCGTGCGGTCGGGCGAGGCCGAGGGGCCGATCGACGTGCACCTCAAGGTCGATACGGGGATGGCGCGCCTGGGGGTGACGATGGCGGCGCTGCCCGACGTGGCGGCGAAGCTCGCGCACGTGCCGGAGGTGCGCGTGCGCGGCCTGATGACGCACCTCGCCTGCGCGGACGCGCCGACGATCGAGGAGACCACCGAGCAGATGCGCCTCTTCGACGAGGCGACGGCGATGCTGGCGCGCCACGGGGTTCGCCCCGAGGTGCGTCACGCCGCCAACAGCGCAGCCTTGCTGCGCGCCGAGGCGCGGCTCGACGCGGTCCGCCCGGGGATCGCGCTCTTCGGCGTCTCGCCGTGCGTGGGGGCGACGCCGCTCACCGCCGACCTGAAGCCGGTGATGCGGGTCCGGACCGAGGTCGTCGCGCTGCGCGACATCGCGGCCGGGGCCTCGGTGGGCTACGGGGCGACGTGGCACGCGCCGCGGCCGAGCCGGATCGCGACGCTCCCGATGGGGTACGCCGACGGCCTCTCCCGCCACCTCGGCAACCGCGGCCACGTGCTCGTGCGGGGCAAGCGCGCGCCCATCGTGGGCGCGGTCTCGATGGACATGACGATGATCGACGTCACGGAGATCGCCGGCGCGAGCCTGCGCGACGAGGTCGTCGTGCTGGGCGCCCAGGACGGGCCCCTCGGCCGGGACGTCATCGGGGCCGCCGAGATCGCCGGCCACGCCGACACGATCGCGTGGGAAGTGCTGACGAGCGTGTCCCGCCGTGTCCCCCGGTTCTATCGCGAGCCGTGAGGGGACGGTGGGGGTAGACTCCGCCCCCGCGTGAGCGACATTCCCGGCGAAGCCCCGCGTCCCCCGGCGACGCCGTCGATGCTCGAGCGTCTCGCGAAGCTCACGGACGTGGTGTACGCGCCGTTGCTCGGTGTGCTCGACGACCTCGGGCAGACGGTGCTCCTCGGCGCGCGCACGCTGGGCTGGATGTTCCGGCCGCCGTACCGCCCGGCGCAGCTCCTCCTCGCGCTCGACTTCATCGGCGCGGGGTCGACGTTCATCGTGGCGCTCGTCGGGCTCTTCACGGGGATGGCCTTCACGGTGAGCACCATCGTCGGGTTCCGGCAGTTCTCGGCGGAGGGGATGGTCGGCGGCGTGGTCGCGCTCGCCCTCGCGCGCGAGCTGGCGCCGGTGCTGGCGGCGGTCGTGGTGACGGCGCGCGCCGGGAGCACGATGGCGAGCGAGCTCGGGAACATGCGGGTCACCGAGCAGATCGACGCGATCACCACGATGGCGGTGAGCCCGGTGCAGTACCTCGTGGCGCCGCGCGTGCTCGCGACGACGCTCATGCTGCCGCTCTTGGCCATCTGCTTCGGCGTGGCCGGGCAGACCGGGGCGTACGTCGTGGCGGTGCTCTGGCAGGGGATCGACCCGGGCATCTTCTTCGACAAGATCGGTCAGTTCCTGCAGGCGAGCGACATCCGCATGCTGCTCGTGAAGAGCACCGTCTTCGGCTTCGTCGTGAGTTGCATCTGCTGCAAGAAGGGGTTCACGGCGGCGGGCGGCGCGCGCGGCGTGGGCGAGGCGACGGCGAAGGCCGTCGTCGCCAGCATCATCGCCATCTTCGCGTTCGACTACGTCCTGACGACGCTGATGACCGACATCTGACGCCGGGCTTCCGTCTCGCGAGAGAGAAGCGCTTCCTTCAGGGAACTTTACCCGGTTGTCCCCCGAAGCGATGACACGTGACCCGGTCGGCCGCTCGTCAGTCCATGCGAGTGGAGGACGCCATGAACCAGGTCATTCGATTCGCCATCGGTGCATTGTCTCTTTGCGGCGCGCTCGCCGTGCTCCCCGGGGTCGCCCAGGCCCAGGAGCCCCACCGGGCCGTCGCCGGGCACGTGGAACGCGGCCACGAGCGCGGCTGGGGCGGTGAGCACGGCCACGGCCGGCGCGAGCCGGGCCACGAGCGCGCCTGGCGCGATGGTCGCGGTCGCTGGGAGCACGGCGGGGCACGCCGTCCCGGCTGCTGACGCCACGCGCGACTTCGCGTGCCGGCCCTTCCTTTACCTGCCTTTACCCCGCCTTTACCCACGCATCGGGACGCTTCGAGCGCCCCCCAACGTCTGACTCTCGGAGGTCGATAGAAAACCATGAACCGCTGGATCAAGAAGGTCGTCACGTTCTCGTCGCTGGCCGCCACGCTCGCCCTGCTCCCCGCCGGCGTCGCCTTCGCGCAGGATGCGCAGCCGCAGGGGCAGCCGGCGCAGAGGCACCACCACGGCGGCAAGCGCGGCGGCCTCCTCGGCGCCGCGCTGAAGCTCGATTCGCTCACGCCCGAGCAGCGCACGCAGATCGAGCAACTCGTCAGCCAGCGTCGCGCCGCCGGCGTGCCCGTGCGTCAGGCCGACGCGCAGGTGCTCACGGTCCTCGCGCAGCAGGTCGAGGCGGCGAAGGTCGACAAGGCCGCGCTCGCGCCGAGTCTCGCGGCCGAGAAGAGCGCGGCGATGGCCGAGCGTCAGGTCGACGCGGCGGTGCTCGCGAAGCTCCACGCCATCCTCACGCCGGCGCAGCGCGGTCAGCTCGTCGACGGCATCGAGGCGAAGATGGCGCAGGGCGGCCGCGTCCGCGAGCCGGGCGCCGCGAAGGAGCGCTTCGGCGCCAAGCTGGGCCTCTCGGACCAGCAGAAGGCCGAGATCAAGGCGAACCTCCAGGCCGAGCGAGGCCCGATGGGGCAGCGCCCGGAGATGCGCGGCAAGGGGAAGGCGGCCCTCGAGTCGTTCCGCGGGGATTCCTTCGAAGCGGGCGCGCTCGCCCGCGTCGAGAAGCGCGGCGGCCGCGAGGCGCGGCTGACCGAGGCGATGATCCCGGTGCTCACGCCGAACCAGCGCGCCACGGTCGCAGGGCACCTCCGCAGCCGCGCCGCGAAGGAGAGCCGCAGCTAGGTAGGTCCGTCAGGTGACGAGCTTGTCCACGCGGCGAGGGAGAAGGATGCTCACGGTAGTGCCCTTCCCCTCGCCGCTCTGGACGCGGACGCTGCCCCCCAGCGCGGTCACGATGCCGTACACGGCGCTCAGGCCCATCCCGCTCCGGTTCGCCGCCACCGTGTGGCGCCAGTAGGGGTCGAAGATGTGCTTCAGCGCCTCCGGCGTCATCCCCTTGCCCTCGTCGGCCACCGTGAGCACGACCCGGTCGCCCTCCGATTGCACGCTCGCGCGGAGGCGACCCCCTGCGGGCATCGCCTCGACCGCGTTCCGCGACACCTGGTAGAGCGCCTCGGCGAGCGCCGCCACGTGGCACGCGATCGCGCCGACCTGCGGGTCGTAGTCGCGCTCCACCGCGACGCCGGAGCGCGCCCGACCGATGGCGCTCTCGAGCGCGAAGTCGAGCATCGCCGCCACGTCGGCCGGCTCGAGCACGCCCTCGGACGCCATCGCGAAGCGGCGCAGGCGCTCGATGGTCGTCCGGATCCGCGAGAGGCCGCCGTCGGCGCGCTTGATCGCCGCCGTCGCCTGCTCCGGGTTCGACGCCGCCACCTTGGCCGCTTGCTGCGTCGACGCCATGGCCACCGCGAGCGCGTTGTTCAGCTCGTGCGCCATCCCGCCGACGAGGACGCGGAGCGCCTCGAGCTTCTCGACGAGGACGAGCTGCTCCTGCATGCGCCGCAGGCGCGCCACGTTCGCCCCCAGGCGCTCGACCTTGAGGAACGACGCGATCGCGCGGCGGTGCCGGGTCCGCGCCGATACCCAGGCCCCGACCGCGACGGTGGCGACGAGCATGTGCGCCCACGGAGGCGACGCGGGGGACGCGACCAGGAGCGCCACGTAGCCCGTCGCGGCGAGCGCGGCGGCGATGCGCGGCGGGA
>JBEKGQ010000398.1:0-6733 GCA_050012715.1 Polyangiaceae bacterium | reverse complement strand
CTACCTGGAAGTGACGGACGACGTCTTCGTGACGCACGGTGCGGTCGTCGACGCGGTCGAGGTGACCTGGTCGTCCTACGAGGCGAAGCCCGGCGAGCACCCGGTCGTCGAGCGGCTCACGATGGACGGCAAGCTCACGCGCCCGGGGAGCACCGGGTCGATCGACGTCGCCGAAGCCGGCCCGAGCACGCGGCGGTTCGCGCTGAGGAACGTGTGGCCACCGACCATGGGCTCGTGGTCGCTCGCCTACGTCGACACGGACGACGGGCGAACGGTGCGCCAGCGCATCGTGTCGGTCCCGTCGAGCAGCGCTACCGGGCAGACCGTCCTGCACGTCGACCCCGAGCCGATCTGTGCGCCGCGCGATCGAGTGCTCCGCGTCGAGCCAGCGACGGCGACGACCACGGAGGAAGAGCACGGCCTCGTGCCGTGATCCGTCCCCCTCCTTCGTGATCAATCGCCCTGCCGGCGGGCATTACCCTGCATGAACCGCGGCGTGACGGATGGACGCTCCCCTGGCCATACGACATGGGTGAAGGCACGGGGCGTCGCCTCGGTGGTCGTCGTCGCGGGCGTGCTGCTCGGCCCTCGGATGGCGCGCGCCGCCGACACCGAAGCGGTCCACTTTCGCTACGCCGCCCCGGCCGGGTGCCCCGCGGAGGCGGAGCTCCTGTCGGTGGTGTCGGACATGGGCGGCGCCTTCCGCCTCGCCGCGCCCGACGAGTCGGCGCGCAGCATCGCCGCGGTCATCGAGAAGACGGACCACGGGTTCTCCGGCAGCCTGTCGGTCCGCGGCACGGCTGGCGACGAGCGCGTGCGCACCGTCACCTGCGGTCGCTGCGCGTCGGCGGTCCGCGCCCTCGGGCTCATCATGGCGATGGCCCTCGAGGACGCCCAGCCGACTCCGTCGGTCGAGGTGGCCACGCCGCCTCCGGCCGAGAGATCGCCCGTCGACGAGAGCGAGCCGCCACCCCCGGTGCCGGTGCGCGAGCCCGACGAGTCCGGCGGGATCGCCGTGATGTCGATCTGGACGGCGTTCCGCTGGACGCCGACCGGCGCCGGACTGCTGGCGGTGTCGCCCGGCGCCACGCACCTCGGCGGCGTCGTGGCCATGACGACCGAGAGCGTCGACGATCCCCACTACCAGATCTCCCCGAGCAATCTCCTCGCGACGGGCCAGGGCCGGTCGGTGCGCCTCGGCGCCGTCGCCGCGTGGGGGGCCCCCTGGAGCCGCGAGGACTGGTGGGGCTTCGCGGCGGAGGCGGGCCTTCGCGGGGGGATCGTGAACGGCGCGGTCTCCCCGACCGCGCCCTATTCCAACTTGACGACACTCAGCGCGAGTGTCGGCTCGAACGTCAGCACGCCGACGACCTGGCGCTATCTGTCGCCCTACCTCGCCGGCACGCTCTCGTTGCAGGTCCTGCCTCGCCTCCCCGTGCGTCCGTTCTTCGGGCTCTCGTTCCTCGTGGGCGGCGACTACCGCGGGAGCGCTTCCGGCACTCTGGCGCTGAACGCGGGGATCGCATGGCGAACGTGGTGAGCCGTCCGGGCGCGACCGCGACGCTCGAGGCCCTGGGCGATCTGCTCGGGCCGTCGGCGAGCGCCGCCCGCGACGCGCGCGTGCGGCGCGCCGTGCACGAGCACCACGCGATGGTCTACCGCCTGCTCCGCCGCATGGGTGTGCCGGAGCGGGACGCCGAGGACGCGCAGCAGCAGGTCTTCTGGGTCTTCGCGAGGAACCTCGAGCGGGTCGAGGCCGGGTGTGACCGGGCGTTCCTGTTCGGCGTCGCCATGCGCGTGGCCCAGGCCGTCCGCCGGCGTCTCGGTCGGCTGGAGCCGGTCGACGACGGCGTGCTGGCGGAGTTGCCGGCGCCGCTGGTGGACGTCGACGACGAGCTCGACGACCGGCGCGCGCGGGCCGTCCTCGACGCCATCCTCGAGGCCATGCCGCACGATCTCCGGGTGGTCGTCGTGCTCCACGATCTAGAGGAGTGGACGATGCGGGACATCGCCTCTGCGCTGTCGCTTCCGCCCGGCACGGTGGCGTCCCGGTTGCGTCGTGCGCGTGAGCTGCTCGAGCGGCTCGCCCGTGCCTCGCACGAGACGACACCCGAAGGAAACGGAGGCCTGCGATGAGCCACTCCCCTCGCGTCGCGGCGCTGCTGCGGGCTGGGCGGGCGGAGCGAGCGCCCGCGGGTAACACGGAGCGCTTGCTCGACGGCCTCGGCGTCGGAGCGGCGGCGGCGGGCGGTGTCTCGCTGGCGGGGACTGCGGTGCGCGCGTGGCTGCGGTGGATGGGGCTCGGCCTCCTCGTGGCGGCGGTGTCGGTTCCGCTCGCGTGGGCGATCGGCGCCAGGAAGGCACGCCTCGAAGAGACGGACGCCGCGCCGGTGACGGCGCCCGAGCGCGACGCTCCTCTCACGCTCGCCCCCGTCACGCTGGCGGGGCGGTCGCTCGTCGAGCGCGCTTCGCCGTTCGCACCTCCAGGGCCGCCCCATGCTCGGGTCGCCCCGCCGCCAGTCCTCGCCGCTCCGTCGATGGAGGACGAGCTGGTCCACCTCCGGGAAGCCCGGCGCGCCATCGTGCATGGCGACGCCGCTACCGCGCTCACGGCGCTCGAAGCGCAGCGGCGCGAGTTCCCGCACGGCATGCTCCAGGAAGAGGCGGCCGCCCTCCGCGTCGAGGCGCTCCTCGTCGCCGGTCGGTCCCACGAGGCCGAGCGCGCCGCGGATGCCTTCGAGGCCGCCTACCCGAGCAGCCCCTACGCCACCCGTATCCGGCGAGACCGGGCCGTCCATCGCCAGGTCCCTTCCGGCGCCTTCTCCGGGGCGGAGTGACGGGAGGGCTAGAGTCGCTCGGGGTTCTCGGGCACGGCGGGAACCGGCCGCGTGGTCGGTGGCGCGACCGGCTTCGGGGGGGCGGACGACGCGGTCGCGGTGTGAGCCGCGGGCGGTGCCGGCGTCGACGGGAGGGACGTGCGGGATCGGGGGCGGCCCGCGGGAGGAGCCTCGCTCGACGCCGGGGCGGCGGACGGCGCCGGAGCCGACGGCGCCGGGGCCGACGCGGCAACCGGGTCCTCGCGCGGAAGATCCGCGCTCGCCGCCGCGCTCGGTGGCGTGGTCGCTGCCGCCGTTGCCGCCCCCGGCGGCACGACGGAGCTCGGCGCCGTGGTCGTCGAGGCCGCGGGCCGGCGGGCCCACGTGGCGATGCCCGCGCTCCCGGCGGAGACGGCGAGCGCCCCCACGCCGATCATCACCCACCCCCGCGGCTGCGATCTTCGCCGGGGCGACGACGCCGAGGTCGTGGTGCCCGCGCTCGTCTCCACGACCGGTCCCGTCCGCGCCGACACCGAGGGGCGTATGACCAGCGTCTGCCCGGCGGACGCCGGCAATCCCGCGGCCGAGTGGGGCGGGATCGAGACCGATGGTGCGAATGGCAGGAGGGCCCTCGCGAACGCGGCCACGTCGGGAAAGCGCCCCTGGGGGTCCTTGGTGAGCGCGCGGCGGACCGCGGCCTCGATGCCCGGCGGCACGGTGGCAACGTAGCTCGCGAGCGGCCGCGGCTCGTCCGTCGCCACCGAGGCGGCGACCGCCGCGACCGTGTTCCCCGTGAACGGCGGCTCGCCGGTGAGCAGCTCGTAGAGGATGACGCCGAGCGCCCACTGGTCGCTGGCCGGTCCGGCGACGTCTGCCGAACGGACCTGCTCCGGTGACATGTAGAGAGGCGTGCCCATGGAAGCATTGGCGAGCGTGAGCTTCACGTTCGCCTCGCTCTGGAGCTTCGATATCCCGAAATCGACGATCTTGAGGACGCGCTGCCCGCCGCGACCGGTGGTCAGGAAGAGGTTCGACGGCTTGAGGTCCCGGTGCACGATGCCGCGCGCGTGCGCCTCGATCATCGCGTCGCACGCCTGGAGCATCCACTCGACGGTCTCGGAGAGCGGAAGGCGGCCGCGCGCTACGAGCTCGTGCTCGAGGTCGTGGCCCTCGAGGAGCTCCATGACGATGTACGGCACGCCGTCCGCGGACTCGTCCACGTCGAGCACGTGCGCCACGTGCGGGCTCTGGAGCTGACCCGCGGCGCGCGCCTCGCGTTGCAGGCGCGTGATCATCTCGGCGTCGCCCAGCGCGTCGGGCAGGAGCATCTTGATCGCGACCTTGCGGGCGAGCTTCAGGTGCTCTGCCTGGAACACGACGCCCATGCCGCCTTCGCCGAGGATGCGCTCGAGGCGGTACTTGCCGGCCAGCGTCTCGCCGATCTCCGGCATGCGGGGCGTGGGGCTCTCGCGGGGTGTCTTCATACGCCGCCGTCCTCCAGGACGCCGCCGCCCTCGAGCGGGATGACGGGAGGACCATCGCCGGGTGATCCCGACTCGGGAGGCGAGAAGGAATCAGGACCCGAGAAGGAGTCGGGGCCGGAGAAAGAATCGGGGGCCGAGAACGAGTCCGGCGCCGAGAAGGAGTCCGGAGCCGAGAACGAATCCGGCGCCGAGAACGAATCCGGCGCCGACGAGTCGGCCGGCGGCTGCGTCGCGTCCTCGTCACCGGCATCGGCCGGAGGCGCACCGGCGTCGGCCGGTGCGGTGGAATCCATGCCTCCCGTCTCGGCGCCCGAGCTCGAATCGGCGGGGGGCAGGGTCGAGTCCATCGCGGCTTCTTCCGGCATCGTGGCGTCCGAGCCCCCGCCGCTGGAAGACCCCGTGGACGAGGAGTCGCTGCCGTCGCCGCTCCCATCGCTGGCCATCGTCGCGTCGTGCGGAGAGGGGCCGTCCATCATCATCGACATGAGGGCGTCCCCACCGCTGTCCGGCGGGGACCCGTCGTAGCTGCTCGGGTCCTCGCCCGGCAGCGAGCAGGTGTCCCCATCGCAGGCGACGGTGTTGGGGACGCAAAGCCCGGTGATCGGATGGCACGTGGAGTTGTGCACGTCGCACTTCACGTTGATGCACACCGAGCTGAGGTACGTGAGGAGATCCAGCTCGGTCGACGGCACGTACGTGATGGCCCGGCTCTCGATGATGGGCCCGGTGCTCGTCTGCGCGATGACGATGACGTCGATGGCCGCCGAATCGTCGCCGTGGGGCACGAGCGCGAGGTCCCCGATGTCGGCGATGTAGTTGCCGCCGGAGTGGGCGGTGCAATCGATGGTCTCGGTCACCGGGGTGGTCGTCTGGTCGACGGTGCCGTGCGGCCCCACGATGATCGAGATCTCGCCGTCGGCGAGGAGCGCCGGGCATTGCACGTCGATCGAGCGGACGACGAGGCGCACGTCGGTCGGCGAGCGGCAGCCGGGGGCGAGGAGCGCCGCACCGACGAGGGCGATCCCCGCCACGGCGGCCACCTTCCTGCGACCCATCCGTCCGGCCGACTGCTGGCGCACGAGCCTCCTCCCTCCCATCCCAGTATATGCTCGGCGGATGAGGGCGCGCTTGCCTGTCGCATACCTCCTTCTGGCCGCGATGCTCCTGCCCCACGCGGGCCTGGCGCAGACCGCCGCCGCCCCCGCGTCCTCGGCAACCCCGACTGCGACCGCGACCCCGACCGCGACCCCGCCGGGAGACGACCTCAAGCAGCGCGCCGACCAGGCGATGGACGCGGCCCGTTACCCGGACGCCCTCGCGCTCTACGACCAGGCCTACGCCGCCTCGCACGACCCGGCGATCCTCTACAACGTCTCGCGGATCCACCAGAAGACCGGGAACTACCCGGCCGCGCTCGACGCCCTGGAGCGCTTCTCGGCCGAGGCGTCGCCGGACATGCGCGCGCGCGTCCCCCGGCTCGACGCCCTGCTCACCGAGCTTCGCGGGAAGGTCGTCACCTTCGACATTCGCTGCAACGTCGACGGCGCGCGTGTCCTCGTGCGCGATCAGGTCATCGGCCGGACGCCGCTCCTCAAGCCCGTGCGCGTCGCCGCGGGCCCGCAGAAGATGGAGATCCTCCTCGACGGCTACTTCCCGTTCGAGCGAGAGCTCGACGCCCAGGGCGGGCAGACGCTCGTCATCGACGCGCAGCTGGCCTCGAAGGCCATCTCGGGCATCGTGGCGATCACGTCGCCGGTCGTCGGAGCGGAGGTGGCCCTCGATGGGGAGCCCCGCGGCAACGCCCCGCTCGAGGCCATCCTTCGCCCCGGCATGCACCACATCCGGGTCGCGCGGAGCGGCTACCAGACCGTCGAGACGGACTTCGTCGTGATCGCAGGCGAGCACAAGGATCTCTCGATGCCGCTGGTCGGGAACCCGCCGATCACGACCAAGTGGTGGTTCTGGACCGGCGTCGGGGTCGTCATCGCCGGCGGCGTCGTGCTCGCGTACGCCCTGACGACGACGAAGTCCGTGACGCCCGGGAGCATATCGCCGGGCGTGGTCAGCGCGGGGCTCCACTTCTGAAGGGACTCACTCGTACGCGCGCTCGCGGGCGCGCAGCGCCGTCCGCTTCGCGACGAACCACGGCTCGGCGCCGAAGAGCATCACGCTGGTCGAGTCATTCTTCAGGTCGACCCCGGCGTGGACCGGCCCCACGACGAGGTACGCGGCGCCGATGCGCTCGTGGCCGAGCTTGGCCATCTCGAAGTCCATCCCGAGCCCGTCGGCGCGGATCACGAAGGACCGGGCCTCCAGCGCGGACGGCCCGGCGACGATGTCGCCGCTCGCGTGCAGGTCCGACGTCGAGACGACCCCGAGGGCGAGCTTGGCGGCGACGTCGGCGTGGCTCTCGATGAGCGCCGTGATCGGCGA
>JBEKGQ010000397.1:0-6733 GCA_050012715.1 Polyangiaceae bacterium | reverse complement strand
CGTCGCAGCGCGCTTGCATCGTGGGATGCGGCCGCGAGCGCCCTCCCTGCCCGGTGCTCCGCCCTCGTCGGGCCCGACGACCACGCGGATGCCCGTGGGCGTGGACTACCGCGAGGAGATGCCCACGTACTCGGACCCGGTGGAGCTCGAGGCCGCGCGCATCAAGTCGACCCAGACGAGCACGCCCCCGCCCGCGCTGCCTCGTCCCGATCCGCCGGACGAGTCGTCGCCGGAGAAGCGGCTCGCCGCGTACGAGCGGACGTTCGGCGGCTTCGACCGGGTGCCCGTCCTCCTGGTGTCGGCGGACGAGGTGGCCTCACGCGACCTCGACTCGCGGGCCACCATGCTGCTCCCGCTCCTCGACGGTCGGTCGACCATCCAGGACATCCTCGACATCGGCATCGTCAACGCGCTCGACGCGCTCGCGGGCCTCGCTCAGCTCCTCGAGCGCGCGGTCATCGGCCTCAGGCCATGAGGCTCACTGCGGGTTGGGCGGCACGACGACGTCGTTGATCGGCCGAACGCTCGCGCCGGCGGGGTAGGCGTAGCTCACGTACTGGTCGAATCCCCACACCGTGATGCCGAACGGCGCGCTGCTCGAGAGGGTGTGGAGGCCGTTGCTGCAGTTGCCGACGGCGGCGCCGGCGACCTGCACGTCGATGCGCGTGAACTGGTAGCCCGACGACCCGATCTGCTGCCAGCCGGTGAGCGGCGCCGGGATGCAGTCGAGGGTCACGGAGGGATAGGCCCCGGTCGAGTCCTTCCCCTGGACGAGGACGAGGTTCGTATCGGAGTAGGTCGGGTCGGTGAAGAAGATGTACTTCGACAGATACTGCGCCGGCGGCGTGATGTTCACCGTCTCCGGGTCCCCCGACCCGCCCGCCAGCTGCCCTCCCGTCATGTGCGCGGCGATGTAGAACGGGTGCATCGCGTCCTGCGACTTCACGTCGAACGGGCCCGTCGACTCGAACTCGACGACCTGACCCACGGTCAGGGTCGCCGGCGCGGCGGTCTGGGGCGGGTCGTACGTCAGCGTCGTCCCGCTCACGAAGCCCATGATGCGCCACGGGACGGACTCCTCGGTCGGCGGCGTTCGCGTGCGGTAGCGGACCGCGACGTACTCGTTGCCCGCCGCCTTCACCGGCGGGATCTGCTGGTGGGCGGCATCGCAGGCCGCCGTCGTCTCGGTCGGCAGGTTCATGCAGTAGTGCCCACCCCAGACGCCCACCGGAGCGCTCGCCTGGATGGGGCTGCCGCTGAGATCGGCGAGCTGCGCGAACTGGAGCAGCTGGCCCTTGTTGAGCGTGAACGTCGCCATCGTGTTCGCGGCGCTCGCCGGGACCATGCCACCGGCGGCGATCGCGGCGACCGGGAGGATCTGGACCTGCGTGTTGTCCTGGAGGCCCACGACCTCGATGTCCATGGGCGAGCCTTCGGTGGGCTCGCCCGCCGTCGGCTGTCCGACCGAGGCCGCGATGGCCACGTAGTTCACGTCCCACACGTCCGTGGGAAGGAGCAGCGTCGCGCTCGAGATGTACGACTTGGCGCCGCCGTACGGATAGATGTCGTAAACGACGGCGGGCACGCTCGTCGTCAGGTGGATGGCGGTGCCGATCCCGGTGCCGTGCAGCCCCACGTCCTGCGAGGTGATCGCGGCGTTCACGCCGGTCGGGCAGAGGACCTTGAACATGTCGCCCGAGGGGATCGCGCCGTACTGCGCGAGGAACACGATGGCCATCTGGCCGGCCGGGATCCCGGTCGAAGGGATCGGCGCGTAGGTGAGGCTCGCGCCGCTGCCTTGCGGGACGTAGGCGTACGGCGAGGCGTCGATCGTCGTGCCGTTGTACTCGAGGCTCACCGTCATCGGCGTGCCCCAGTTGTTCGTGACGAAGGCGGCGAAGCAGCTCCCGTCGCTGGCCCCCTCGAGGGCCACGTCGGGGTTGAGCGGGATGTTGCTCCAGCCGTCGGCGGGGATCGTGTAGTAGTCGCAGCCGATCGAGCTCTTGTTCGCCGAGGCCGCGTCGCACGCCGCGACGCACTGTCCGTTGGAGCCGCAGCCCTGGTCGGCGGGGCACGTCGTCAGGACGTGGGGCGGCGTGTCGCAGTCGAGGACCTCGTGCAGGTCGCCCGAGCACGTCGTGCACGCCGCCGCGGCCTCGCCGCCGCTGTCTCCCAGCAGGCTCCCGCCACTCCCGCTTCCGCTCGATGCGTCCCCGCTCACCTTCGCGCCGTCCGCGCCTCCCGCGTCCTCGGCGCCGAAGGTCGTGCCGTGCTGCGAGCTCCCGCCGCAACCGGCCCACAGCGCCGCCGCGCCGAGCGCCCCGAAGACCAGACCTACCCGCCCGTTCGCCATCGCCTCTTCTACGGTTCTTGCACGCCTTCCTTCCCTCGCGTCCCGGCCGGGGCCTCGTGGGACGGGGTCTAGACGTGGGGCCTATCGCTCGAAGAGCACGCGGCCGGCGCGACGTAGGGCGTCGACGTCGATCTCGCCGTCGATGGCGCTCTTGCCCTCGACGATGAGCCACCGGATGGCGTTCCGCATCGCGCGCACGCCGGCGAGGGCCGCGCGCAGGCTCGGGAACGCCCACGCGAGCGTCCCCGGCTGGGCATCGTACCAGCCGTAGATGACGAGGGTGACGCCGCTCCTTCGGGACCGCATCTTCGATCGCAACCTGTGGAAGCCGGAGCGCATTCCTAGATCCCCACCGTAAGCCCAAACGGCCCGGCCGCAAGGGACGAGTAAGATGACTCCGTGACGACCACGCGTGACCCGCGCAACGCTTCGGCGCCGCCGCCGCCGGGGTCGATCGCGCCGCCACGCGAAGGGACCTCGTCGGTGGCACCGGGGCGTACCGGGATGGTGACGGTCACGACCCACGTCGCCGCACCACGCGCGGGGGGAGCCTGGCCGCTCTTGCCGCTCGCGCCCGCCGTCGTCGTCGTCCTCGGCCTGGCGGTGGGCATCGCGATCGGCCTCTTCGGCGTGTCGAACCTCTCCGCCGCGAGCGATGAGCACGCCGCGGCGCGCGCGGAGCTCCTCGCGTCGGCGCTCGGTGCCCGTCTCTCCCACCTGCCGGCCAGCGAACGGCTCGAGGCCATGAAGCGCGCTGCTCGCAAGACCGGTGCCGAGTTCGTCGTCGTGACGCCGGACGGCGAGGTGAAGCTCGATGCCAGCCTCGGCATGGCGGACAAGGCGGCGCTGCGGCGAGTGGTCGGGCAACACGAGGGGGAGGCGATCACCGGTCTCGGGCGCGTCCGCTTCGCCAGCCAGCCGCTCGACGTCGCCTCGTCGAGCTCGGCGAGCCCGTCGCTCATCGCCTTCGTCCGCGAGCCGAGCGCACCCGAGGGAGCGCCCGCCCTGCTCCGCGCGCTCATCGCGCTCACGACGCTCCTCGTCGGCGTGGCCGCGGCCGTCGCGTACGCCGTGTCGAGGGACGCGAACAAGGACGTCGACTTCGTCGCCGAGCGGGTGCGCGGCATGGTCCACGTTCGCTCGGAGCCGACGGGGGAGTCCGTTCCGGTGCGGACGATGGACGAGGTCGGCGGCCTCACCGTCGCGTTCAACGCCCTCGTCGCCCGCTTCGTCGCCGCGCAGACGAGCTACCAGAGCGATCTCGCCCGCGTCCGCGCCGCCGACCGCGATCGCGCCGCCTTCCTGGCCGCGGTGAGCCACGAGCTGCGGAGCCCGCTGAACGCCATCCTCGGGTTCGCCGACATCCTGATGACCGAGGTCGACGGGCCGCTCACCGCCGAGGCTCGGGAAGAGGTGGAGCAGATCCGCGGCTCGGGCAAGCACCTGCTCGATCTCATCAACGACATCCTCGAGTTCAGCGCGCTCGAGAGCGGGCAGCTGAAGCTCACCCGGTCCCGCGTCGACCTCGCCTCGGTGGCCTGGGAGGTCGTGCGCGAGGCGGCCGGCATCGTCGGCGCGCGCCCGGTGCTGGTTCGCATCGAGGGCGAGTCGGAGGTCTTCGCGCGCGCCGACCCGCGCCGCGTCCGTCAGGTGCTCACCAACCTCGTCGGCAACGCGATCAAGTTCACGCAGCGCGGCGAGGTGGTCGTCGACGTGGGGCGTGAGGGGCGCTACGCGCGCGTCAGCGTTCGCGACACCGGCCCCGGCATCAGCCCGCAGGAGCGCGCCGTCATCTTCGAGGAGTACAAGCAGACCAAGGACGAGCGCGCCCGGCGGCGCGGTACGGGGCTCGGGCTCGCCATCGCGAGGCGCCTCGTGCTCATGCACGGCGGCAAGATCGACGTCGACAGCCAGGTCGGCGTCGGCTCCACGTTCAAGGTCTGCCTCCCGGTGTGGGACGACGCCAGGGACGGCAAGGAGAAGAAGGCGTGAAGGCCCAGACGAAGGGCCTCGTCGTGCGGCTGCTCGTCATCCAGGTGATCGCCTGGGCGACGACCGGTCTGCTCGTCGTGGCCTTCGCCCCGCGCCTGCTTCTCCTCGACCCGGCGGTCGTCGAGGGCAGCAAGACGCTGGCGCTCTGGGGCTGGCTCGTGAACATCGGCGTCGTCCTCGGCGCGACCCTGCTCGTCGCGCGCCCCGTGCGACCACTCCTCCAGGCCCTCTCGGTCGGGGCGAAGCGCGTCGACCCGACCCAGGTGACCGCCCTCTACGCGACGCCGGGGCGCCTCGTGGCGCTGGACCTCCTCGGCACGCTGGTCGTCGGCGTCTCGACCCTCGCGGCGCCGCTCCGGCCCGACACGAACGACCTCTACACCCAGGGCGAGCTCGTGCTGCTCGCCATGACCATGGCCAGCGTCGCGGCGCTCCCGGCCTACGTCACGATGCGCGCGTGGGTGGCACGCACGATGGAGCTCGTCCCCGTCTCGGCCTCGCGCGAGGCGGTCGAGCTCCTCGACACCCGGGCGCGGCGCACGGCGCGCCTCCGGCGGCGGCTGCTCATGGCGGTCGTCGCCCCGGTCGCCTTCGTGGCCCTGGGCGCCTCGCAGCTCGTGCACGCCCACCTGCGCGCCTTCGAGACGTCGTCGCGCGAGGTCGACGCCTCGGAGCTCGCGCAGGGCGTCTTCGACACGGTGGAGGGCGACCCGCGCGGTCGAAAGGCCGCCATCGACGCCGCGCACCTTCACGGGTTCGACGTCGACGTGTCGCGATCGAGCGCGCTCTTCGCGCTGACCCGTGACGACGAAGGACAGACCCGGCTCGCGGTGCCCCTCACCGACGGGCACGCCGTCGTCCGGTTCGCGACCGCCCGGCCGACCGCGGGCGTCGGCCTGTACCTGGCCATCGCGCTCGTCGCGGTGCTCCTCGCGTGGGTCGTCGGTGGGCGCATCGGCCGCGCCTTCGCGGACGACGTGGCGCTGGCCACGCGCGAGCTCGAGGCCTCCGGCGTGGCGGAGGTGCTCCGCGGAGGCCGCATCCGGGGCGACGCGCGCTTCCAGTCCGTGGCCGCGCTGCTTCGAGCCGCGGACGAGATGGGGGGCGTCTTCCGCGAGTTCGCCAGCGCGCAGAAGCGCGCGATCGACGCGCGCGCGGCGACCGAGCGGATGCGCGGGCTCTTCCTCGCGTCGATGAGCCACGACCTGAAGGCTCCCCTCAACGCCATCCTCGGGTTCGGCGATCTCGTGTCGCGCGGGCGCCTCACCGACGGCCAGCGGGAGAGCGTCGTCATCATCGAGCAGCGCGGGCGCGAGCTCCTCTACCTCATCGACACCATCCTCGACGCGGCGAGGGTCGAGGCGGGCGAGCTCACCGTCTCGCCCGAGTGGTCCCGCGTCGGCGACGTCGTCATGCCCGCGGTGCTCGACGCGCGTGAGCTCACCGCGGGACTCGAGGTCGACGTCACCGGCGAGATCCAGCCGGGAGTCCCACGCATCCTGGTCGACGTGACCCGGCTGACCCAGGGGCTCACCGCGATCATCCTCGTGGCGACGCGCTTCGCCGAGAAGGGGCACGTCGTCGTGCGCGCCGCGATGCCGGCCAAGGGCGAGCAGCTGCGCATCGACGTCGAGGTGACCGGCCGCGGGATCTCCGCCGCGGACCGGGAGAAGATCTTCGACGCGTTCAAGCACGCCGACCGGGCCCGCCGGCACGGGAGCCTCGGCCTCGGGCCTTCGCTGGCGCGGTCGATCGTCGAGCTCCACGGGGGCGGCATCGACGTCGAGACGACGGAGGCCGGCGGCACCGTCTTTCACGTGTGGGTGCCCAGCGAGCGCGGAGCGTCGCGAGGCTAGGCTCACTTCAGCCACACCTCGACGCGCTGGTTGCGCTCGCGCCCCGCCGGGGTCGAGGGATCCGCGACGACGATCTCGGGGCCCAGCCCGCGCGAGACGCTCACCGGCAGACCGCGCGCGCGGAGTTGCGTGGCGACCGTCGCCACCGCCTGTCGGGAGGCCGCGACGTCGTCGGCCCGCCGCCCCCCGGACGCGCTGAAGCCGAGGAGCACGAGGGACCGCGCGGCGTTCTCGTGCTCGCGCATGAAGCTCGCCACGCGCTGGAGGTCGGGCAGCGCGCGCGAGTCGAGCTCGCCGTGGTCGAAGCGGAAGTCGACCGAGAGCTGGCAGGCCCCGCGGATGGCGTCCCGGTAGGCCGCCGAGCACGCCGCGCAGCGCCCCGGGTTGGGCTCGCACTCCGGACGAAGGTCGACGAAACCGGAGCTCTCGACGACGGCCTGACCGGCGTCGGAGAGCGCAAAGTCGACGAAGTCGCGCGCCGCCACCGGGGCTCCGGCCGGCAGGTAGAGGTAGAGCCGCCGGGAGAGGGGAT
>JBEKGQ010000396.1:0-6738 GCA_050012715.1 Polyangiaceae bacterium | reverse complement strand
GCAGCGCGGGGATGAGCGTGCGCACGCTGAGCGGCCGCGGCGACGCGGACGCGGTCATCGGCGACGACGCGCAGCTGCGCCGCAAGATCCCCGAGCTCGGGCGCATGCACTTCACGCTCATCGCGAGCGACTTCGACGAGGCCGCGCCGAACGGCCGCTGGAAGGTCGTCCCCGAGTGTGCCATCGTCACGATGACGCGTGACGACGACCCGCGCATCGAGGCTCTCTAGGGCTTTCGCGAGCGCCGTCGCTCTCGTGAGCGCGGTCGGGCTCGCGGGCGCGGGCGCGGCTCTCGGGTGCGGCGCCACGCCGCCGCCGGCGGTCGAGGCGCCCGGCGTCGCGGCCTCGGCCGAGCCGCCGCCGAGAAGGCCCGACGCGGTCGTCGTCGAGCCCCCCGCCGCGCTGCCGGTGCCGGCGTCGCACGCGCCGGCGCGAGGCGTGGTTGCGCTGCGCGAGCCGCTGGCCGGCGACGCGCTGCGCGACGCGGTGATGCAGGTCGCGGAGGCCTGGCAACAGGGCTCGCTGGAGGCGCTCGTCGCGCTGCTCACGAGCGACGCCGGCGCCATCGACGGCCGCTCGCGGGGACGCGGGCCGCTCGTCGAGGCCTGGCGCCAGCGCCTCCGTTCCCACGAGTACGCGCGCCTGTCCGGCGTGGAGCTCGTGCGCCCCGAGCGCATCGAGCGATGGTCGTGGGACGAGCTGGGCGCGTCCGACGCGCCGGCGCGCCCCGCGGAAATGCGGGCCGACGAGGTCTACGTGCGCGTGCCCTTCGAGGTGACGAGGCTCGCGAACGAGAAGGTGTTCGACGACGTGATGGTGCTGCTCCTGCGCCTCGAGGACGGGCGGTACAAGGTGTCCGCGTACGGGGAGATCGAGGGGCGGTAGCGCTCAGTCCCGGTACTCCTCGACGCTGATGGCGTAGCGCTTCATCCAGCGGTGGACCTGCATGCGCTCCTTGCCGAGCTCTCGCCCGACCGCCGCGATGTTGCCCTTGTGGCGCATGAGCAAATCCCTCAGCGCCTGCTCCGTCGGCGGCGGGCGACGCGACGAGACCGCGGCCGGCGAGGGGGTCGCCGACAGGACGCTCGAGGGGGGCATCCGGCTCTCGCGCTCGGAGACGGCGGCCATCGCGGGGTTGCCCGTCCCGCGCGCGCCGTAGTCGCGCATGAGCGACGCGATGGCGTCCGGCAGCTGACCCACGTCGATCTGGTCGCCCTCGGCGAGCGCGGTCGCGCGCTTGATGCAGCTCTCGAGCTCGCGCACGTTGAACGGCCAGTCGTGGTGGAGGAGCGCCACGACGAACGAGAAGCTGAACGTCAGCCGCGGCGTCCCGTACCGCCGGCAGAAGAGCTTCGCCAGCTGGTAGACGTCCTCCTTCCGCTCGCGGAGCGGCGGGAGCTTCACCATGTGCTCGCTGACGCGCGCGAAGAGATCCCCGCGGAACTTCCCGTCCTTCACGTACTGGTGGAGATCCCGGTGCGTCGCGCAGATGATCCGCACGTCGACCTGCTCCGGCGCCGTCGCGCCGAGCGGGAACACCTCACGCGACTGCAGCACGCGCAGGAGCTTCGCCTGCGCCTCGAGCGGCATGTCGCCGATCTCGTCGAGGAAGAGCGTCCCCTGGTCGGCCAGCTTGATGAGGCCCGGCTTGTCGCGGTCCGCGCCGCTGAACGCGCCCCGCCGGTAGCCGAATAGCTCGCTCTCGAGCAGGTTGTGCGGGATGGCGGCGCAGTTGATCGCCTGCATGCTCCCGCGCCGGCCCGACACGCGGTGCACCTCGCGCGCCGCCACCTCCTTGCCCGTCCCGGTCTCGCCGTTCAGCACGCACGAGAGCTGCGTCGGCGCGATGCGCTCGAGCTCCGCGCCGATCATGTCCATCTGGTAGCCGCCGACGAGCGCCTCGATCGTCTTCGCCCGCCGCTCGCCGAGGACGCGGCCGTCGATGTGGTAGTGCGCGTACCGGTCCGCGCTGCTCGCCACGAACTTGAAGAGCGCGTCCCCCACGCGGATCTCGTGCAGGTGCTCGAGCTCGACGTCGTGCGTCACGAAGGCGCCGTCGACCATCGTCCCGTTGCGGCTGCCGAGGTCCTTCAGGATCCAGCGCGTCCCGTCGAAGCCGATGCGCGCGTGCTGCCGGCTCACCGCCTGCTCCGGCACGCACACGTCCGCCGTGGCGTCGCGTCCGATGACGACGGTCGGGCTCTGGAACGGGTACGCCGGGTGGAACTGCTCGAAGTTGCGGGCGTAGAGCAGCACGAGCCCCGCCTTCGACGCGGCGTCGGGACCGGACCCCACGAAGGCGGGGTCGGTCGTTCCGTACGACGACGATGTGCCCGTGCGATGCCGGGTCATGCCACAGGCAGCTTAGCGCAGCTCCCGCAGGGGATAGCGGGAGTAGTCGACGCCCACCCGCGCGCAGACCCCGGCGAGGGCCTCGTCGGCCCGGGCCGCGCCTTCTTCCAGCGTGCCGCTCGTGTCGACCACGAAATCGGCCACCGCGACCTTGTCCGCGAGCGGCTTCTGGGCCCGGACGCGGGCGCGGGCGTCCTCCGCCGAGGCGTGGTCGCGGGCCTGGATGCGGGCGAGCTGCACGTCCTCCGGGCAGGCGACGACGACGAGCGGGCGGAAGGCGTCGGCGATGCCGTTCTCGACGATGAGGGCCGCCTCGTAGCAGGCGAGGGCCTCCCCGGCGGCGGCGAGGGCCGCGCTCCGCTCGATGCTGAGGCGCGTGATGAGCGGGTGGGTGATCGCGTTGAGCTTCCGGCGCGCGGCGTCGTCCGCGAAGACGATGCGCGCCACCGCGGCGCGGTCGAGGGCCCCCTCGGGGCCGACGACGCCCGGCCCGAACGCGTCGATCACCGCGCGGAGCCCCTCGGTCCCCGGCGCGACGACCTCGCGCGCCAGCGCGTCCGCGTCGATGACCGGCACCCCGCGCCGGCGGAAGCGCGCCGCCACCGTGCTCTTGCCCGAAGCGATGCCGCCCGTGAGTCCGAAGAGGTGCAAGCCGCCCTCGCTACAGTCTATCGCGTCCCGACCACAAAAGACGAAAGCGGCGGCACCCTTCGGCGCCGCCGCTCGCGTGTCCTCAGGGCCTCGCGATCAGTCGGTGCCGGCGTCGCAGGGGTTCGGCGCGGCGGGCTGGACCGCCTCGATGTCCGACGACGTGGGGGCCGCGATCTCGGTGCCCTCGAAGCCGAGGCCGATCGAGATGCCGTTGCACATCGTGCCGGACGTGTTCGAGACCGCGCCGGAGCTCGTGTCGATGATGATGTCCGAGGCCTGCTCGATCTGCTGCGCGATGCTCATGAAGGCGCTGCCCGCGCAGAGCGACGTCGAGATGTTTCCGGCGACGCCCTGGAGGGCCGTGACGAGCTCGCTCGTGATGAGCACGCCCGCGATCGTCCCGTCGGTGATCGCGCCCGGGGCCTTCGGCTCGAAGGTGATGAGCGCCGAGTGCACGTTGATCGAGAGCGACTGCCCGCCGATCGACAGGTTGAGGCTGAGCGTGGCGGGGCTGCCGTTCACGAAGGTCCCGCCGGCCTGGTAGGCCATCGGGAAGTTGACCGTCGCCGCGGTGATCGGGTTGACCGAGCACGCGCCGGACGGCGAGCCGTACACGCAGCCCGAGCCGCAGCCGGTCGTCGCGCTGCAGCCGTTCATGATCGTCGGCACGATCGGCCAGTTCGTCGTCGTGTCCCACGTGGGGGCGCCGCCGTCGTGGTAGTCGGCGTAGTTGCCGCCCGCGAGGAGGAGGCCGGTGAGGCCCGTCGCCGACGCGGTGCTGCCGGTCGTGTCGTCGAAGCCGGTCACGTACGTCATGATCGTGAAGTGGCCTTCGTCGATCGCGGTGTTGATCTCCTGCGCCGCGTCGGAGCCCGCCGTCGTGATGACGATGGGGAGGATGTTCTCACCGAACGAGTTGTCGATGCCGCCGTTGCCGTCGACCTGCGTCGTCTTCGACGCGCCGGCGGCGAGGGTGCACACGTCGGTCGACGTCTTCGTCGTGACGAGGTTGTCGAGGTTGTAGCCGTACGCCTCCCACGCGCCCGCGCTCGTCACGCCCGTGCGATCCGTGTCGCCGAGGTAGAGCGTGCGAACCGCGTAGTTGTGGCTCGCCGACGTCGGCGTCCCGCCGCTCGGCGCGGGAGGCTGCACGACGCAGTTGTTGGCCGCGTTCGCGCACGTGTCGCTGCCGCTGCTGCCTCCGCTGCTGCTGCTGCCGCTACCGCTGCTGCTGCTGCAGCCGACGCCCGCCATGCTGATCCCGCTGACGGCGAGCACGGCGCCGAACAGACCAAGCCCCGTCAGCCCCAATCCATGTGAAAGCTTCATGCATCCTCCGG
Source organism: Polyangiaceae bacterium (assembly GCA_050012715.1). Classification (GTDB taxonomy): domain Bacteria; phylum Myxococcota_A; class Polyangia; order Polyangiales; family Polyangiaceae; genus Palsa-1150. Next base: position 2,395 of record JBEKGQ010000396.1, on the reverse strand, counting down.
TGAGAGAAACCCGACCAACGCGCCCACGAGCCCTAGAAAGCCGCAGAATGCTACGCGCCGCGGCAACCCCCACGCAATACGTTTGAGTGCGCGATTCTGGCACGGGTGGAACACGTTCCAAGGTGAGGCGGACCAAAGAGACAGAAGGGAGGCGCGATGGAGCCCGCGCGGAGCGAGGCGAGCCGCGCGAAGGAGCGTGCGGCACAACGCGTGGCGAATTGATGGTGCGGCGCGTTAGAGAGCGCGTCATCGCGTCGAGCGATGCTGCGTGATGCGCGGCGTCAGGGGCGAGGGGCCTTCGGCTTTGGCTTGTTGCCGTCTTGCGGCGGCGCGCTCGGCTCGGGGGCGGGCGGCAGGGCCTGGGGGAACACCGGCGCCGAGGCGCTCGCGGAGGGCGAGGTCGGGACGGAGCGGGAGGGATCGGCGCCGATGTCGTCGACGCGGGAGCGCGGCCAGAGGAGGTAGGCGGCGAGGGCGAGGGCGGCGACGCCGCCGAGAAACAGGAGCCAGAGGAGCATCCGGTCCCGGCGCCGCTTCTTCACGCGGGCGCCGTACTTCGTCTTGAACCGGAGGATCCGGTTCGCCACCTGCGCCGGGGTGAGGCCACGCGCGGCGGCGATCGCTTTGTAGGACTTTCCCTCTTCGGTGTGCTCGCGGATCATGTCGCGGACGGCGAGGTCGCGCGCGTTGTCGCCGATGAGGCGATCGAGGTCCCCACCGAGGATGTTCTCGGGCTCCTCGTCGTCGGTCGGATCGTAGAAGGGCTCGCCGGCGTCGCCGTCGTCGATGACCTCGCCCGTGTAGGCGTCCTCGCGGGCGACGTGGACGGGCATCGGCCCCTCGTGCTTCGCGCGGCGCGCGCGCTTCCGGAGCCAGTCCGCGGCGCGCCGTCGGACGATGGTGGCGAACCACCCCGGGAGGACGGCCTCGCGGTGGGCCGGCGGGGCCGTGAGCGCGCTGATCAGCGCGACGGTCACGAGCTCCTCGACCTGGTCCTTCGGGACGCGCGCGCGGAGGATCTTCTTCGCGATGCGGAGGGCCTTGGGGGTCGCAAGGAAGCGGTGGATGACCGCGGGAGGGAGAGGAGGGGCGGCGGGGTCGTCGCCTTCGACCGGCTCGTAGGGGCTGGCGTCCTCGGCGTCGGCGTCGTCCGCATCCGGGTCGGCGTCGTCGGCGTCGCTGCCCTCGGCGTCACCGTCGTCGTCGGGCGCCTCGGGATCGTCGTCCGGCATGCGAATGAACCGAGGGAATGCTCGGAGAAGACGGAAGCGGGCGCAAGCGTGGAGTGCGGGCGAGCGAACGAGCCGCGTGGGCGCGCGATCCCGCGAGGGGGAGGCACGAACGAGCGAGGCGGGCGGCCCCGCACGCGAGGGAGGGGCGGGAACGAGCGAGGTAGGCGCGCCCGCAAGCGAGGTGGGCGCGCCCGCAAGCGAGGTGGGCGCGCCCGCAAGCGAGGGAGGTGCGGGAACGAGCGAGGGAGGCGCGCCCGCAAGCGAGGGAGGTGCCGGAACGAGCGAGGTAGGCGAGCCCGCACGCGAGGGAAGTGCCGGAACGAGCGAGGTAGGCGAGCCCGCGAGCGAAGGAGGTGCGGGAACGAGCGAGGTAGGCGAGCCCGCGAGCGAGGGGTGGGAGCGACGCACGCGCGTAGCCCCTGTTTCCCCGCGATTCGCGAAAAAAGTAGGGCGTCGAAAATTAAAACGAGAGATTCGCCCCCCACGTGACGACTTACCCAATAGAGGGCGAAAGAAGCCCTCCCAAGAAAGAGAACAGGTGCCCCATGGCGAAGACTGGAAAGATCGAGAAGGCGGCCCAGGTGACCACGATGATCACCGGGACCAAGAAGCGGTTCCCGAACGGCAGTCAGACGGTGACGTTCGGGGGCGGCACGTTCACGGTGGATCAGGTGACGGCGAAGCTGCAGACCTTCGTCGACAACCGGAACGCCGTGGAGACGGCGCAGGCCAACACCCGGGCGAAGGTCGCCCTGGAGGAGGCGCAGCTGCCGGCCCTGCTGGCATTCATTGCAGCGTTCGTGACGTTCATCCGGCTCACGTTCGACGACGCGCCCGACGCCCTGGCCGACTTCGACATCCCGCCTCCCAAGGCGCGGACGCCGATGACGGCCGAGGAGAAGGCGGTGGCCGCCGCCAAGGCGAAGGCCACGCGCGCCGCTCGGGGGACGGCCAGCGCCAAGGCGAAGAAGAAGGTGAAGGGCAACATCACGGCGGCTCTCGTCGTGACGCCCGCCGCCCCTTCCGCGCCCGCCGCGCCGGCTGCGACCCCGGCGGCCGCGGCCGGGAGCAGCACGCCGACCGGCGGAACGCCGCCGGCGACGCCGACCGCGCACAGCTAGCCGCGACCGGCTAGCGCCGCGCCGCCGGCGACTTCGGCCGTG
>JBEKGQ010000395.1:0-6740 GCA_050012715.1 Polyangiaceae bacterium | reverse complement strand
AGGCCAGCAAGGACGACCGTCCCAAGCTGGTCGAGGAGGCGAAGCAGGTCCGCGCCGACATCGACGCGCTCGAGCCGGCGCTGGCGGAGGTGCAGGCGCGCTTCAACGACCTCATGCTCCGCGTCCCGAGCATCCCGCGTCCCGAGGTGCCCATCGGCAAGGGCGAGGAGGACAACGTCGAGCTCCGCAAGGTCGGCGCGCCGCGCAAGTTCGACTTCCAGCCCAAGGACCACGTCGAGCTGATGACCGGCCTCGGCTTCGTGGACTGGGACGGGCCCCGCAAGTTCGCGGGCGGCCGGTCGTACGCGCTGGTGGGGGACGGGGCGCTGCTCGAGATGGCGGTGCTCCGCCTCGCCGTCGACACGGTCATCGAGCGCGGGATGAAGCTGGTCCTGCCGCCGGTGATGGTGAGAGAGCGCGCGATGACCGGCACCGGCTTCTTCCCGCTCGGGCGCGAAGAGGCCTACGCCATCACCGCGGACGAGCTCTTCCTCATCGGGACGAGCGAAGTGCCGCTCGTGAGCCTGCACTGCGACGACACGCTCGACGCCGAGAAGCTGCCGATCAAGTACGCGGGGATCTCGCCGTGCTTTCGCCGCGAGGCCGGCGCGCACGGCAAGGACACGCGCGGCCTCTACCGGGTGCACCAGTTCACGAAGGTCGAGCAGGTGATCTTCTGCGCACCGGACGAGGCGGTGGCGGAGAAGCACCACTACGAGCTCCTCGGCAACGCCGAGGCCATCCTCGCGAAGCTGGAGATCCCCTACCGCGTCGCCATCGCCTGCACCGGCGAGATCGGCCTCGGGCAGACGCGCAAGCACGAGGTCGAGTCGTGGATGCCCGGCCGCAACGCCTACAGCGAGACGCACTCGTGCTCGACGCTGGGCGACTTCCAGTCGCGGCGGTCGAACATCCGCGTGCGGCTGCCGGACGGGTCGCTCGGCTACCCGTACACGCTGAACAACACGGCCATCGCGAGCCCGCGCATCCTCATCCCGCTGCTCGAGAACCACCAGAACGCCGATGGCTCGGTGACGCTGCCGAAGGCGCTCGTACCGTACATGCTCGGGAAGGAACGGCTGGCGCCGAGGTAGCGTCGCTCGGCGTCGGGTCCGCGGGGATCAGTTCGAGCCCGCGCGTGCCGCGCTGCAGCCCCACGACTGCAGGTCGAGCGCCCAGTCCCAGTTGTGGCCGTTGGCGTTGCCCGACTGCTCGACCGTCCACGTCTTGCCGTTGGTCATCTCGAGGAACGCCGACGGGTCGATCGTCTGCTGGTAGTCGAGCCGCATCGACTCGCCGTCGCCGGCCTGGAGCCCTGCCTGCGCCGCCGCCGCGCCCGCACCTGCGACGCCGAACGCCCACCCGAAGGGGTTCCCCGGTACCTGGGCGACCGCGCCCGCGGACATGGAGATGGCGCCGAGGACGGCCTCCCACGTGCTGTTCGAGTCGATCTCGAAGCACTGGTAGCTCAGCGTGAGCGGGAACTGCGAGAGCTTCGGCGAGCCGGTGTCCTGGCCCCAGAAGGTGGCCTGCGCGGCAGGGACCAGGATGGGCGCGGCGTGGTCGGAGATGCCGCTCTCCTGCGGCGTGATGATGAGCTCCGACGTGTGGCCGTCGTCCGACCCGAGGATGCACGACATGGTCAGCGTCCCGCCGACGCCGTTGAGGATGATGCGGATGTCGGCGAGGCCGATCTTGAGCTGCGGCGCGAGGCAGTTCGTGTCCTCGAGCGGCTCGCCGGCGTCGACTCCCACCCCGCAGCGCGGGGAGCCCCCGTCGGTGTCGGAGCAGTCGAACGCCTCGAGCGGGGTGAACGACGCCGGCAGCGACGCGCCGTTCGTGCACGTGGGGGCGAGCCCGCACGACGCGCACTGGCCGCAGTCGACGGGGCAGCTCTCGCAGGTCTCGGTGCCGCTGCAGAAGCCGTCGCCGCACACCTGCGGCCCGCTGTAGCCGGCGTCGGGCATGGTGCAGTCGCAGCCTCCCCAGACCGCCCCGGCGCACGTCTGGATGCCCGTCTGGCCGCTCGCGCAGTAGCAGCTCTGGGTCGCGCCCCCGGTGCACACCGCGGCGCTGCCCTCGGCGCCCGCGTCGGTCGGCGGGCTCAGGGAGATGCCGCCGCCGCCGCCATTGCCACAGGCCATCGATGCCGCGAGCACGCATGCCACCCCGAAGCGACTCACTCTCACGACGACCTCCGCGCGGTTGGAAGAACGACGGATTCTTGCGTTACCAGTGCAATATGTTCAAGGCGCTGCCGGACCCGAGACGTCAGCGGGACCGAGCCCTCTCGCCGACGGCAGCCCCGAGCTGCTCTCGACGCATGACGCAACGGAGACGCACGCCCGTTACCCCAAGAGATCCCTGAGCTTCAGGGTCATCCCACATGACCTGATGCGTCATGCCGGCACAATACTTCTTGACGCGTCGCACCACCACCGTAGGCTCCACAGCGCGATGACTGCTCTCGCCGACGTGGTCGCCTCGTCCTCCTCGCGCGGGTCGCGCGCAGGGCTCGTCGTGGCGTCCGTCCACGCGTCGGTCCTCGTCGGCCTCATCGGACTCGTACTTATTCGGCCCGGGTGCGGGATGCCGAGCTGAGGGAAACCTCCCCGACTCTGGCCCCCGCACCCGAAGAGGGACGCGGGGGTTTTTTTTTGCCTGACACGACGACGACACGACCACGCGAGACAACGACGATGAGAAGCGACGCGCTCAAGAAAGGACCTTCCCGCGCCCCGGCGCGCGCCATGCTCAAGGGCGCCGGCTACTCGGACGCGGACCTGGAGAAGCCGCTCGTCGGCGTGGCGAACACGTGGACCGAGGTCACCCCGTGCAACATCCACCTGCGGGCGCTGGCCGACCACCTGAAGGCGGGCATCCGCGAGGCCGGCGGGACGCCGGTCGAGTTCAACACGATCGCGGTGTCGGACGGCATCTCGATGGGCACCGCGGGGATGCGGGCGTCGCTCGTCTCGCGCGAGGTCATCGCGGACTCGATCGAGCTGTTCGCGATGGCCCACGCGCTCGACGGGATCGTGGCGCTCTCCGGGTGCGACAAGACGCTGCCGGGGACGGTGATGGCGCTCGCGCGCATCGACGTGCCGTCGCTGATGCTCTACGGAGGTCCCATCGCGCCGGGCCGCTTCCAGGGGCGCGACGTCACCATCCAGGACGTCTTCGAGGCCGTCGGCGCGCACGCGGCCGGCAAGATGAGCGAGCGCGACCTCCGGGTGCTCGAGGACGAGGCGTGCCCCGGCGCCGGGGCCTGCGGCGGCCAGTACACCGCGAACACCATGGCGACAGCCATCGCGTACCTCGGCATGTCGCCGCTCGGCGCGAACGAAGTGCCGGCGACCGACCCGCGCAAGGCGGACGTCGCGAGGGACTGCGGTCGCGCGGTCATGCGCCTCGTCGCGGGGGACGTGCGGCCGCGCCGCCTCCTGACGCGCGCCGCGCTCGAGAACGCGATCACGACCGTCGCGGCGAGCGGGGGCTCCACCAACGCCGTCCTCCATCTCCTCGCGATCGCCCACGAGGCGGACGTCCCCCTTCGCATCGACGACTTCGACCCCATCGCGGCGCGGACGCCCGTCCTCGCCGACCTCAAGCCGGGTGGGCGCTTCACCGCGGTCGACATGTACCGCGCCGGCGGCGAGCGCCTGCTCGGAGCCCGCCTGCGCGACGCCGGTCTCCTCCGCGACGGACCGACGTGCTCCGGGCGGACGCTCTTCGCCGAGCTCGACGACGCCCGCGAAGGCCCCGAGCAGCCCGTGGTGCGCACCGCCGCGACCGCGCTGAAGCCCCGCGGCGGCTTCGCGATCTTGCGCGGCTCGCTCGCGCCCGAGGGGTGCGTCCTCAAGCTCGCGGGCCACGGTCGCACGCGCCACGAGGGGCCGGCCCGGGTGTTCGACGGCGAGGAGGCCGCCTTCGCGGCCGTGCAGGCCGGCGGGATCCACGACGGCGACGTCGTCGTCATCCGCTACGAGGGGCCGCGGGGCGGTCCGGGCATGCGCGAGATGCTCGCCGTCACGGCGGCGCTCGTCGGCCGCGGCCTGGGCGACACGGTCGCGCTCGTCACCGACGGCCGGTTCAGCGGCGCGACGTACGGCATGATGGCCGGCCACGTCGCGCCCGAAGCGGAGCGCGGGGGGCCCATCGCGCTCCTGCGCGACGGGGACCGCGTCGTCTTCGACCTGGAGTCCCGCCGCCTCGACGTCGAGGCCGATCTCACCGGTCGCGCCGCGTCGTCCCGGCCGCTGCCAGGGTCCACCGGCGGCGTGCTCGCCAAGTACGCCGCGCTCGTCTCGTCCGCATCCGAGGGGGCCATCACCCGACCTCCTCCCGGGGTCTCGTCTTCTGGAGGTCATGACCATGGTTGAGAAGTCGCTTGAGCAGGCTCGCGCCGCCACACGCGTCGCGATGATGGGGTACGGGCTCGAGGCGCGGGAGCACGCGCTCCGCCTGCGCGCCGCCGGGTGGCACGTGAGCGTCGTCGTACGCCCGGGGGGCATGAGCTGGATCCGCGCGATGGCGGACGGCTTCCGGCCCTCGCTCGCGCGCGAAGCGCTGGCGGAGGCCGACGTCGTGGCCGTCGAGCTGCCCGAGGCCGAGCAGCCCGCGGTGTGGGCCTACACCATCGCGCCGATCCTGGCTCCCGGGGCGCTCGTCGTCTTCTCGCACGGCGCCGCGCTCTACTCGGGCGCCCTCGAGCCGGACCCGCGGCTCGACGTGGTGCTCGTCACGACCGGGGAGACCGCGGATGCCTGTCGCGTCGCGGTCCACCAGGACGCGACGGGGCGCGCGCTCGAGCGGGCGGCCGCCTTCGCGCGCGCCGTCTACGACGGAGCCAAGGTCGGGACGACGACGCTGGCGACGGAGGTGAAGACGGAGCTCTCGGAGCTGGTCGACCGCCTCGGGGGCATGCCGGCCCTGCTCGCCGAGTGGGAGCACGTCCTCGCGAACCCGGGCCACGAGCCCGACGAGGCGACCCTCCACTACTACGAGCAGCTCCGGGCGACGGTCCTCGCCGAGTCGGGCCCGATGCTCGCCACGCCGCCCGTCTCGCGCCCCGACCTGTCCCGCAAACGAGGGGCGGCATGACCAGCGACGCGAGACGCACGGTCTCGACTGGCGCGCAGATCCTCTGGGAGGTGCTCGTGCGCGAGGGCGTCGACGTCGTCTTCGGGTACCCCGGCGGCGCCGTGATGCCCGCCTACGACGCGATGCTCGAGTACCCGATCCGCCACGTGCTCGTGCGGCACGAGCAGGGCGCGGCCCACATGGCCGACGGCTACGCGCGCGCCTCGGGCAAGGTCGGCGTGGCGCTCGCGACCTCGGGCCCCGGCGCCACGAACCTCGTCACCGGGATCGCCACCGCGATGCTCGATTCGGTGCCCATGGTGTGCATCACGGGGCAGGTCGGCTCGAAGCTCATCGGGAGCGACGCGTTCCAGGAGACGGACATCACCGGCGTCACCCTCCCCATCACGAAGCACAACTACCTGGTGACGCGCGTCGAGGACATCGCGCCCACGCTGCGGCAGGCGTTCTACGTCGCGCGCTCTGGACGGCCGGGGCCGGTGCTGGTGGACATCACGAAGGACGCGCAGCAGGCGTCGACGGAGCTCGTGTGGGACGAGCGTCCGGTGCGCCTGCCTGGGTATCGCCCGGACCGGAAGCCGAGCGCCGACGATCTCCGGCGCGCGGTGGAGATGATCGACGCGGCCGAGCGTCCGGTGGTCTTCTGCGGGCACGGCGTCGTCGCCGCCGGCGCGGGGGAGCTCTTGCGCGCGCTGGTCGAGAAGGGCGACATGCCGGTGGCCTCGACGCTGCTCGGTCTCGGCGGCTTCCCGGCGAGCCATCGCCTGAGCCTCGGCATGATGGGGATGCACGGCGAAGCGTGGGTCAACCAGGCCATCCAGGAGGCGGACCTGCTCGTGGCGCTCGGGATGCGCTTCGACGACCGCGTGACGGGCAAGCTCGCGAGCTACGCCCCGCGCGCCAAGAAGATCCACTGCGAGCTCGACCCGGCCGAGGTGCACAAGAACGTGCGCGCCGACGTGGCCCTCGTGGGCGACGTGGCCGAGACGCTGCGGGCGATCGTGCCGGCCATCGCGAAGCGGGAGCGGCGCGCGTGGCTCGAGCACATCGACTCGACCAAGGGCGCTTCGGCGGTGCGCGACATCCAGACGCTGCCCCACTGCGGCCGGCTCTTCGCCGCCCACGTGATGCACGACCTCTGGCGCATCACCGAGGGCAAGGCGCTCGTCGTCAGCGACGTGGGCCAGCACCAGATGTGGGAGGCGCAGTACTACAAGCACGACTTCCCGCGGAAGCTCATCACGTCGGGCGGCCTCGGGACGATGGGGTTCGCGCTGCCGGCCGCCATCGGCGCGAAGCTCGCGAAGCCGGAGGAGGAGGTGTGGGTCGTCGTCGGCGACGGCGGCTTCCAGATGACCGCCGCCGAGCTCTCCACCGTCGCGCAGGAGGGGCTCAAGCTCCACGTCGCGGTCATCAACAACGGGTACCTCGGGATGGTGCGGCAGTGGCAGCAGTTCTTCTACGGCGGTCGCTACTCGGCGACGCCGATGCGCAGCCCGGACTTCGTGAAGCTCGCCGAGGCCCACGGGCTCGTCGGCCTGCGCGTGACCGACCGCGAGCAGATCGCCGGCGTGGTGGCCGCGGCGCGCGCCTCGAGGGACACCGTGGTCATCGACTTCCGCGTCGAGCAGGAAGAC
>JBEKGQ010000394.1:0-6743 GCA_050012715.1 Polyangiaceae bacterium | reverse complement strand
GAGCGGGGCGCGAGCGCGGTCGTCGCCGAGGACGCCGAGCGCGTCGGCCACGTAAGGGCGCACGCGTACATCCTCTAGGGCGCGAACGAGCGCAGGCACGGCGCTGCGACACCGCGGGCGCGTGGTCGCCGCGAGCAGCTCCTCCGCGGCGGGCAGCTCGAGGGCAACCCGCGGCGGCTCGCCGTCGGGCCCCCCCTGCCCCGCCGCCGGCGCGACGTCGGTCCAGTAGGACGTGAGGCCTTCGCACGCGCGCGCGTCTCCGTGCTCTCCGAGGGTGATCGCGGCCCGGCGGCGCCACTCCGGGAGGCCGTCCTTGAGCAGGGCCTCCGCGAGGGGTGGGACCTCGCCCGAGGCTCGCGCCAGCGCGAGCGCCGACCAGCGCCGCACGGTCTCGTCCTCGTCGCGCGCCAGGGCCCGCCGAAGCTGTGGTGCCGTCGACGGCACGTGCAGCGCGAAGCTCACCTCCGCGGCCTTGCGCCGGATGACCACGCTGGCGTCGTCCAACAACGCGGCGACGTCGGCCGCCGCCTCCGTGTCCCCCTGCATCCCGCGGCGCAGGGCCTCGGGCCAGGCCGGCCCCTGCCCGCCCTCGTAGCGCCCGTGGTCGCGCTCGGCGGAGCGGAGCACGCCGCGCAGCTCGTCGAAGCGCGCCGGGTCGGCCGTCGACCGGTCGCGCCGCTCGAGCGGATCGTCCGCCGGGCGGTACAGCGCACACGCAGCGGCGCGACGCTCGCACACGAGCCGGTCGGGCCCGGACGCCACGAGGGCGTAGCCGTCGGTCTCGGCGAAGGCGAACCCCGCGTCGATGGCGTGTGGGTCGCCGGCCAGAAGCGGCCCGAGGTCGCGACCGCGAAGCCGCGCCGGCCGCGGAATGCCCAGCGCGGACAGGGCCGTCGGCAAGAGGTCCACCGTCTGTACGACGGTGGGCACGCGGGCCCCTCCCCTCACCCCGGGTCCGACGACGACGAGCGGCACCCGCACCTGCTCCTCGAACACGGTGGTGCCGTGGTAGCGGCCCCCGTGCTCGCCGAACTCTTCGCCGTGGTCCGCCGTGACGATGATCGCCGCGCCGGGGCGCCGCGCACGCACGAGGCGGACGATGCGCCCGATGCCGTCGTCGGCGGCGGCGACCTCGCCGTCGTACGCGTCCTCGTCGGCCGAGCGTCCGCCGGTGAAGACGTGCTCCGGGTGCGCCACGTACGGCTCGTGGGGCTCGAAGAAGTGCACCCATAGAAAGAGCGGCGTCGCCGCGGGCGCCCCGTCGAGATATCCGGCCACCTGCTCCTCGCGGAGGGCGGGATCGGCGAACTCGACCTTCGCGTACTCGAAGCCGAGGTGCGTCTCTTCGAAGTGCGGGAAGCGATCCTCGTCGATGAAGAACACGGCCGGCGGATAGAACGCCGCCGTCCGCCAGCCGTACCGTCGCAGGTCCTGGGCCCAGGTCTCCGAGTCCTGGCCGAGACCCAGCGCGAGGAGTGGCCGGAGGTACTTGCCGGTCATCATCGAGGTGATCGAGTAGGACGTGTGCGGCGTCGGGCAGTAGGCAGAGTCGAAGACGGTCCCTTCGCGGGCCAGGGCGTCGAGGCTCGGCGTCGTCGGGCGCGCGTAGCCGTACGCCGAGACGTGGTCGGCCCGCAGGGCATCGACCGTGACGAGCACGATGTCGTGCCCGGCCCAGTCGAGCGCCCTCGCGACCTCGCCGGGACCGGCGGCCGGCTCGAACGGCGTCTCGGCCGTTCGCTCGCCGGTGTCGCGCGGCCGCAGGGCCTCGGTCGCCTCGACGGCGCGCCCCAGGAGGGGCGCGTGCTCCACGAGGATGATGCGCAGGTTGCTGAATCGCTGGAGCTCGCGCGCGGCGGAGGGCGCGCGCAGGGTACAGGCGAGGACCGCGGCGCCGACGACCCCTCCCAGACCGCGGGCGAGGACCCGGCGACCAACGTGGGCGTCGAACGCATCTCGCATGGCGAGCGCGCAGAGGGCCCCGCCGAGGAGCGAGGTGACGAACACGGCCGCGTGGAAGGCCGGGTACAGGCGGGGCAGCACGAAGGCGTCGGCCAGCCAAGCCGCGACGAAGACCGCCAGGCCTAGCCCGAGGAGCCAGCCCGGACGTCGCGCGAGCCGGGCCACGCGCGGAGCGAGCATCACGCCGGCGGCCGCGCCGACCGCGACGAGCGCCCCCAGGAACGGGCCCCGAACGCCCCAGCTCGCGAAATGCCTGCCCCCGCTGACTCCGAGGGCGACGACGCCCCCGGCCATCCCGCCCACGGCCCCGAGGGCGGCCATCGCCAGGCGCGACCCGTCCCGGGCCCGGCAAGCGACCCGCCACCAGCCGACGACCACGAGGGAGACCGGCGCGAGGAGCGCCATCGAGAGCACCCCCGCGAGCCGACGCGGCAGTACGATCTCCCACGCCCCGGAGAACTCCTGACGCCAGACCACCGTCACGAGGAGCGCCTCGAGCTGGGCCATCGCCGCCCAGGCGGCCATCACCGCCGCCGCGTCGAGCAGCGCTCGCTCGAGGCCACCCGGTCCACCGGGACGCGTCACTACCGCCGGCCTCCTCGCGAACGCCTAGCCGAACGACAGCTCGAGCACTTCGTACGTTCGCTCCCCGCCCGGCATGCGCATCTTCACCTCGTCGCCCACTTCTTTGCCCAGCAGCGAGCGCGCGAGGGGGCTCGTGACGCTGATGCTGCCCTTGGCGAGGTCGGCCTCGTCGGCGCCGAGGATGCGGTAGACGACCTCCTCGCCGGTGTCGGTGTTCGAGAGCTTCACCGTCGCCCCGAAGGCGACGCGGCTGCCCGCCAGCTTGGTCGGGTCGATGACCTCGGCGAGCGCGAGCTTGTTCTCGATGTCCTTGATGCGGCCCTCGATGAAGGACTGCTTGTCACGGGCCGCGTGGTACTCGGCGTTCTCGCTGAGATCGCCGTGCTCTCGCGCGACCGCGATGGCCTGGATGATGGCCGGACGCTGCACGCTCTTGAGGTTGATGAGCTCCTCGCGAAGCCGGTTGGCGCCCTCGGGGGTGATCGGGTTTTTCTCCATACGCCTGCGGCGGATCTAGCACAGGTGCGCCCTGTCCCGGCAGAGCAGGCAAGACGGAAAAGGACTGCTATGGTGGAAACGGGTCCTGAGGGGAAAGGGCACTCACCATGGGCATCGTCGGACACTACCCGGAGACTGGGGTTCGGATCGACGTCGAGCGACAGCGAGCGGCGGAGGGACCGCCCTGGCGATACGAAGGTGAGGCCGTAACGCCGAGCGAACGGTTCCGCGTCGCGGCGCTCATCCGCGAGGACGGCGCGGTCTCGGTGGAGCTGCAGAGCGGAGCGCCGCCGGGTCTCGCCGAGAAGGCGCGCCTCCTCGTGCGCACGGTGTGGAAGCACGCGCGCGAAGACGCGGCCGCGCCGCCGCGGCGCATCGTGCGCTGGCGGCCCGACCGCTGAACGACTAGCGTACGCGCCGCCATGCGCTCCGCGTCCGCCGCTGCCGTCGCGTTCCTCGTGAGCGTGAGCGCGGCCACGGCGGCGGTCGTGTGCGGTTGCGACAGCTCGCCGCCGAAGACCGCTCTCGGCTACACCGAGGACGCGAAGCGCGCGTACGACGCGGCGATGGAGGAGTTCAACGCGCACAGCTGGATCGAAGCGCAGACGCTGATGCGCGAGGTGAAGCGGAAGTACAGCTACTCCAAGTGGGCGCGCCAGGCCGAGCTTCGTATCGCCGACGCGGACGTCGAGCAGGAGAAGTTCCCCGAGGCCATCCGCGAGTACAAGGACTTCGTCCACGCCCACCGCTCGGACACCGAGGACTGCATCTACGCCCGCGCCAAGATGGCGGAGGCGACGTTCGCGGAGATCCCCGAGTCGTTCCTGATGCCGGCGTCCGAGGAGCGCGATCAGGCGGCGGTCGTCGACGCCTACAAGGAGCTGCGGAGCTTCCTCGAGGAGTACCCCGAGGCCAAGCAGGCCAAGCGCATGCGCGAGCTCCTCGCGAACGTGACGGCTCGCCTGGTGCGCCACGAGCTCTACGTCGCCCGCTTCTATCTGAAGAAGGACAACTACGAGGCCGCGGTGGCGCGCATCCAGTACGCGCTGAAGAACTACGGCGAGGCCGACCAGGCCGTCGTCACCGCGGCGGACGCCGGCCTCAAGGCCGAGGCGCTGCTCCTCCTCGGGACGACGTACCTCAAGATGGAGAAGTGGGTCGACGCCCGGCAGGCCTTCGAGGCGCTCGTCCGCAACTACGGGCAAAGCCCCCTCGCCACCGAGGCGAAGAACTACCTCGAGTACCTGAAGGAAAAAGGGGCCTGAGGCGTGGCGGAGTCCTTCTCTTCGGCGCCCCTCGGGCTGCCCGCGCAGCGCACGGTGCTCGTCGTCGACGACGAGAAGAACATCCGCCGCACGCTGCAGCTGGTCCTCGAAGGCGAAGGCTACCGCGTCCTCGGGGCGGAGAACGCCTCCCAGGCGCTTGGCATCCTCGCCAGCCCCGATACGCCGGTCGATCTCGCCATCCTCGACGTCAAGCTGCCGGACATGAGCGGCCTCGACGCCCTCGCGAAGATCCGCGGCGACGAGGCCACGCGCGATCTGCCCATCATCGTCATCAGCGGCCACGCGACGGTGCACGACGCGGTCATGGCCATCAAGCTCGGCGCGAGCGACTTCTTCGAGAAGCCACTCGCCCGCGAGCGCGTCCTCGTCAGCGTCCGCAACGTGCTCGACGCGGCGAAGGCGCAGCGCGAGCTGGCGCGGGTCACCGAGCAGCAGCTCCAGCGCTTCGAGATGATCGGGCAGAGCGCGCCGATGCAGCGCATCTTCCACGAGATCGACAAGGTCGCCCCCACCAAGGCCTCGGTCCTCATCACGGGCGAGAGCGGCACGGGGAAGGAGCTCATCGCGCGCGCGATTCACCGGCTGTCGCCCCGGAACGCGGACCCGTTCGTGAAGGTGAACTGCGCGGCCATTCCGCGCGAGCTCATCGAGAGTGAGCTCTTCGGGCACGAGCGGGGAGCCTTCACCGGCGCCCAGGCCAAGCGCCGCGGGCTCTTCGAGCAGGCCCACGGGGGCACGCTCTTCCTCGACGAGATCGGGGACATGGACCTCATGGCCCAGGCCAAGGTGCTCCGCGCGGTGCAGTCGGGGGAGATCTCGCGCGTGGGCAGCGAGCACGTCATCCACGTCGACGTCCGCGTCCTCGCCGCGACGAACAAGGATCTCGCCAAGACCGTCGAAGCCGGCGGTTTCCGCGAGGACCTCTACTTCCGCCTCGCCGTCTTCCCCATCCGGAGCCCCTCGCTGCGCGAGCGCGTCGAGGACATCCCGCGTCTGGCGACGGCCTTCATGGACCAGTTCGCGCACGAGAACGGCATCCGCCCCAAGCCGATCGAGGACGAGGTGATCCTCGCCCTCGCGTCGCGCAAGTGGCCCGGCAACGTGCGCGAGCTGAAGAACGTCGTCGAGCGGAGCGCGATCCTCTCGGGCGACCGCGTGACCATCGCCGACCTTCCGGAGGACCCGCACGCGAGCCCCTTCGAAGAAGAGGTGGAGGCCTCGTCCTCGGCCACCGAATCGACGCCCGGGCAGGACGCGGCGGACGCGATGGAGGCCGAGGGCCAGGCCGAACGCCTCGTGACGCCGCCGCCGGGCGGGCGCGAGCACATGACGCTGCGCGAGTTCCGCGAGAAGACCGAGCGCCAGTACATCGTCGACACGCTGAAGATGAGCGGGTGGAACATCTCGCGGACGGCGATTCTGCTCGGCGTCGAGCGGACGAACCTCCACAAGAAGATCCGCGCCTACCAGATCAAGCGCGGCGAAGGCTGACGGCATCTCGCGTAGGATCGCGGACGGATGTTCCGCGATCGCCAGCGAACCGTGGCGGAGCAGAAGATGCTCGGGGTCGGCGAGCGCGAGCTCTTCGCCGAGGGGCGTGCTCCGTGCGTGGTCGCGCTCCACGGGTTCGGCGGGACGGTCGCCGAGCTCCGCCCGCTCCTCGACGCCCTCGCGCGTGCCGGATACGCCGTCGACGCGGCGCTCCTCGCCGGCCACGGCTCGCGCGTCGAGGAGCTGCAGGACCTCGGCTTCGACGCCTGGCTCGAGGGAGCCCGGGCGCGAGCGCGCGCGGCGCGCGAGAAGCACGGCCGCATCGTTCTCCTCGGCTTCTCGCTGGGGAGCCTCGTGGCGATGGAGCTCGCCAGCGAGCAGCCCGAGGGCCTGGCCGGCCTGGTCGTCCTCGGCAACGCGCTCACGCTGGCCCCCATCATGCGCGTCCCGCTCGAGCTGTGGCATCGCACCGGCCGCCCCTTGCCGGACGTCTACATGCTCAAGCCCCTCGCCGGCGACCTCGTCGACCGGAGCGCGATGGAGCGGCTCGTGACGTACGACCGCCACCCCGTTCGCGCCGCCCTCGAGGTGTATCTGGCGGGGCACCGCGTGCGGAAGCGGGTCGACCGCATCGTGTGCCCCACGCTCATCCTGCACGGGCGACGCGACCGGGTTTGCCCCTGGAAGAACGCCGTCTGGCTGGCGGAGCACATCGGGGCGCGGGACGTGTCCGTCCGCCTCTTCGAGAAGAGCGCCCACGTGCTGGCCCTCGACGGCGAGCGCGACGAGGTCGCGGCCGAGGTGCTGCGTTTCCTCGAGCGACTCGGCTAGGTGGCTCGCTCGCGACTCGCCTAGACGCCCTTCGGGAGCATGACGACGCGCCCGAAGGCGGAGCGACCTTCGATGTATGCGTGCGCCGCG
>JBEKGQ010000393.1:0-6753 GCA_050012715.1 Polyangiaceae bacterium | reverse complement strand
TGATGGCATACGTGCGCGCGTGGCAGGCGACGGTGCGAGGGTAGGAGAGACTCTCACGTTCCGTCGGGCGCCGAGTGGCTCCCACGACGGTCCGGTGAGCCGCCGCCGCCGCCTCGGGCGACTACCTCCTCGATGAATGCCGCCGCCCCCGTCGCCCAGTCCTACCCCGTCGCACTCCGGCTCGAGGTGCGCCGGGCGGCTCAGCTGGCGCACACGATGACGCGCCTGATCGACCGCGTCGATCCCGTGAACGAGGCCTTCGTGTGGCTCCTCGGCCGCGCCGACGAGGTGCGCGCGGTGGTGGGCGCGACGATGCGCGAGTGGCAGGAGGGGCGCCTCGATCAGCTTCGCGCTTCACAGCGCATCGCCACCTACGTGCGCGGCCTCGAGGAGTCGCTCCACGCGTTCTTCGGCGTCTCGCTCCCGCCGCCGTCGCAGTTGCGGTTCCTGCGCCGGCGCGACACGCTGGTCGACGAGTAGACTCTTGCCGGCTCCTCCGCACTTCCGCAAGGTCCTGCCGCGGGGGCGCGCTACCCTCTCGGCGCGCCATGACGAGCACCACCTCTCTCACCCACGACACGCCCCATCTGGCCGAGGCCTACGACCGCCTCAGCGATACGCAGCTCGAGAGCGGCAAGCGCCTCGTCGAGCGGCTCGGCGTGGCGTCGGGCGACCGCGTCCTCGACGTCGGCTGCGGCACGGGCCGGCTGGCCCGCTGGATCGCGGAGCGCGTCGGCCCGCAGGGCACGGTCGTCGGCGTCGACCCTCTGCCGGAGCGGATCGCCATCGCGAACGCCAACGCACCCGGTGGCTCGAGTGGGCCCTCGTTCGAGGTCGGCCAGGCCGAGAACCTCGGCTCCTTCGCCGACGAGAGCTTCGACGCCGTCTGCCTCTCGGCGGTCTTTCACTGGGTCGAGAACAAGCCGAAGGCGCTCCGCGAGATCCGTCGTGTCCTCCGCCCCGGCGGTCGCATGGGGGTGACGACGGTGCCGCGCGAGCTGATCGCCACCGGCACGGTGGCGAAGGTCTTCGGCCCGGTGATCGGCCGCTCGCCCTACGCCGAGCGGGCGGACCTCTCCGCCCTCGCGGTGAGCCGCGGACCCACGGTCACCGAGCTCATGAACCTCGTGGTGGAGAGCGGCCTCGAGCTGACCGAGCTCCACGTCGTGGAGCGCACGCGCACCCTGCCGACGGGTGGCGAGGTGGTCGACTTCTTCGAGGCGAGCTCGTTCGGGAACTTCTTCCGCGTCGTGCCCGAGGAGCTCCGCGCGTCGCTGCGCGCGGACCTCGTCACCGCGCTCGAAGCCCTGAAGGGCGGGGACGGCATCCTGCTGCGCGACCACGGGACGGCCTTCGTCGCGCGCCGCGGAAGCTGAGCGTTCAGAGCGACAGCGGCGCCATCCAGATGATGCTGCCGTCGTTGTCGTTGCCCATGAAGAGCCGCCCGTCGGTGCTGAAGCTCAGCGCCGCCGGGCGTCCGTGATCGCGGTTGCCGTCGTCCCACCCCGTGGCGAAGTCGCTCATGCCGCCGGTGTCGCTGCCGTCGAGGTCCGAGCCGTTGACCGGGAGCCCGGTCGAGGGATCCATCGCGATCGCGACGAGGCGCTCCCCGGTCCATCCGCCGGCCGTGCCGTGGAGCGTGAGGATGGCATCGCCCGTCCAGGGCGCAGGCCAGAGGCCCGGCTCGAAGTCGAGGCCGAACGGCGTGTTGCCGATGACGAACGAGTCGCTCTCGAGCGCGACGCCGGAGCAGTCCGGGACCGGGCTGATGCCGGCGTAGGGCTCGTTCCGCGTCCCGCAGCAGGGGAAGCCCCAATCGTCCCCCTGGCGGATCGGCAGGAGCTTCTCGCGACCGGTGTTGGGAGCGTTCGAGCCGTCGAGCGCGAGCTCCACCGCGAAGCACTGGTCGTGCCCGCGCGCGCAGCGGACGGCGATGGGGTTGCGCAGGCCCTTCGCGACCGGTGCGCCCCCGGGGCTCCCGTCGAGCTTCAGGATGCCGCCGTGGAACGGGCGCGCCGGGTCGCACGTCTCGCCCTGGTCGCCCCCGTTGCCGACGTAGATCGTGCCGTCGTCGGCGATGTCGAACGTCTTGGGCCAGTGGAGCGCGGACTCGTAGATCGTGATGTCCGCGACGAGCTGGCTCGCGCCCGACGCCGTCCGGTCGCCGACGGCGTAGGGCAGGCGCATGATCTGCGTGCCGTTCTGGTAGTAGAGGAAGCCGTCCGTGAAGAGGATGCCCTGCGTCGACGGGAGCGAGTCGAGGTAGGTCAGCACGGAGTCGGCGACGCCGTCGTGGTTGTCGTCGGGGAGGACGGCGATCGCGGAGAGCCCGCCGAGGCCGCCGCCGGTGGTCGAGGTGGTGGGCGAGGTGACGAAGAGCTCCCCGCCGGGGGCGAACCGGAGCTGCCGCACGTTGTCGACGGTGCCGTAGTAGTGGACGCAGAAGCCGGTGGGGATGTCGACCCACGAGAGGTCCGGGCCGGTTCCGCCGGGGACCACGACGACGCCGGTCGCGGTGTGCTGGACCGAGCCGGGCAAGCTGCACGGGTGCACGATGGCCGCGTCGACGCCGGTGACGTCCCAGCCGTAGTTGCCGTCGAGAGGCCCAGGGGCATCGAAGGAAGGCTCGCTGCTGTCGATGTCCGTGGTGGCGTCGGCGTCGGCGCCGGCGTCGATCGGGGGCGCGCCGTCGGGCGAGCCGCTCGTTCCGTCGGCCGTGGCGTCGGGGGCCCCGGGGAGCGCCGTGTTGCCGCTGGAGCACGCGTAGAGGAGCACGGGGAGCAGGCCCAGGAGGGAAATGCGGCGCACGGCGCGCAGCTTACTCATCGACGCGGGCGAGTCGATTAGGATCGGGGGCCGATGAGCCAGCCCGCAAAGACCGCCGCCGACGTCGCCTACGAGCACGTGCGCCAGATCTGTCTGGGCTTCCCCGCTGCCGAGGAGAAGCTCTCGCACGGCGCGCCGTCGTTCCACGTCCGCGGCAAGATGTTCCTCAACTTCGTCGACGACCATCACGGCGACGGCAACGTCGCGGTGTGGTGCAAGTCGACCCTCGACGAGCAGCGGAGGCTCGTCGCCTCGGATCCCGGGCGCTTCTACGTCCCTCCCTACGTCGGCGTGAAGGGCTGGCTCGGTGTGCGCGTGGACGAGGCGCATGCCGACTGGATCGAGCTGGCGATCCTGGTCGAGGAGGGCTGGCGCTCGGTGGCCCCGCCGAAGGTGCTCCGCGGCGAAGGGCTGGCTCCACCGAAGCCCATTCCGCCCCCCTCACCGCGCGTGACGACCGACGCGAAGCTGGCTCGCGAGGCGCGCGCGCGTCTCCGGGAGGTCTGCCTGGCGCTCCCCGACGCCGAAGAGGAGCTGGAGGGGCGTCACTCGACGTTCCGCGGGAAGAAGAAGCCCTTCGCGTACTTCTTCGACAACCATCACGGCAGCGGGGTCTTCGGGGTCTGCGTGAAGTGCGACAAGCGCAAGGGCGCCGCGCTCGTGAAGGCCGAGCCGAAGCGGTTCTTCATGCCGGAGTACCTCGGGGCGCGCGGCTGGGTGGGCGTGCGCCTCGACGCGAAGCGCGTCGACTGGAAGGACGTGACGAAGCGCGTCGAAGCCAGCTACGCGGCCGCCATGCCGGCCAAGCGCAAGGCCCGTTGAGAGGCGTATCCTCGGACGATGAGCACCATCCCGCGCCTCTTCCTCGATCGCGTGGCGGCCGCCCCCGACGCGCGCGCCTGGTCCGCGTTCCACGACGGCGCGTGGCGGGACTACACCTGGCGCGACTACGAGACGAGCGCGCGAGCGTTCGGCCTCGGTCTCGTCGCAGCGGGGCTCGCGCGGGGGGACGTCGTGGCGATCCTCGGCGAGACCCGAGCCGAGTGGGCCTTCTGCGACGTCGGTGCCATCGGGGTCGGCGGGGTGACGGTCGGCCTCTACCCGACGCTGGCCCCCGAGGGCGTCGGCTCGATGCACTACGTGATCGACCACTCCGAGGCGCGCTTCCTGGTGGTCGACAGCACGGCGACGCTGAAGACCAAGATCGCCCCCATCCTCGGCAAGCTGCCCCGCGTCGAGCGCATCGTCGTCTGGCGCTGCGACGCCGAGGCGCGTGCGCTCGACCCGCGCGTCGAGTCCCTCGACGACACGCTCGAGCGCGGCGAGGCCTACCACGCCACGCACCCCTCGGCGTGGCGCGACGCCTGCCTCGCCGCGAAGCCGTCGGACCTGGCGCTCCTCATCTACACGTCGGGGACGACCGGCCAGCCGAAGGGCGCGATGATCACCCACGCCAACGTCGACGCGCAGACGGCGTCGGTGACGAGCGTTCTGCCGTGGCACGACGGCGACGCGGGCCTCTCGTTCCTGCCGATGGCGCACGCCGCCGAGCGCTGCGTCGGGCACTACAACCGCATCCGCGTCGGCTCCCCCACCCATTACGCGCGCGGCATGGAGGCGCTGCTCGAGGACCTCGCCGTGGCGCGCCCGACGCACTTCGGGTCGGTGCCGCGCATCTTCGAGAAGGTGCACCAGAACGTGCGCGCCGAGATGGCCAAGCTCGAGCCGCCGATGCGCGCGATGGCCGAGAAGGTCTACGCCGCCGGCCTCGCGGCGGCGCGCGCGAAGCAGAAGGGCGAGGCCGTCGATCCCGAGACGCAGATGCTCGCGGGCATCTTCGACCAGCAGATCGGCGCCCGCGTGCGCGCGCGGTTCGGCGGCCGGTGCACCCGGCTCGTCAGCGGCGCCGCGCCCATCGCGGTCGAGATCCTCGAGCTCTTCGACGCGTGCGGTCTGCCCACCTACGAGCTCTACGGCTTGACCGAGACCACGGGGCTGCTCACCGGCAACGTGCCCGGGGCGGTGCGGTACGGCACGGTGGGCCGCGCGCTCCCCGGGATCGAGCTCCGCATCGCCGAGGACGGCGAGATCCTCGCCCGCGGCGGCAACATCTTCAAAGGGTACTTCAAGGACGAAGCCGCGACGCGCGAGTGCCTCCGCGACGGGTGGTTCTCGACCGGCGACATCGGCAAGCTCGACGACGCGGGCTTTCTCACGATCACCGACCGCAAGAAGAACATCCTCATCACCGCCGGCGGCAAGAACATCACGCCCACGAACGTCGAGACCGAGGTGAAGAAGGACGCCTTCGTCTCGTACTGCCACCTCCACGCCGACCGCCGCGCGTATCCGACCGCGCTCGTCTGCGTCGAGCCGGAGCGCCTGCGCGCGTTCGCCGCGGAGCGAGGGCTGCCCGGGACGACCGCGGCCGAGCTCCGCGAGCACCCCGTCCTCGTCGCCCGGGTGCAGGAGGCCGTCGACGCCGCGAACGCGCGCCTCGCGCGCTACGAGCAGATCCGGCAGTTCGCGATCCTGCCCGCGGAGCTGTCGGTGGAGGGCGGCGAGCTGACGCCGACGCTGAAGGTCAAGCGGCGCGAGGTGGACCGGAAGTATGCGGAGCTCATCGAGGGCATGTACCGCTAAGCTCGACCGCCAACCGCGATGCCGCACACCATCACCCTCATCCCCGGCGACGGGATCGGCCCGGAGGTCACGCGAGCCACGCAGCGCGTGCTGGAGGCGGCCGGCGTGCGGATCGAGTGGGACTTGCACAACGCCGGCGCGGCCGTCGCCGAGGTCCGCGGCACGACGTTGCCGGACGAGGTGCTCCAGTCGATCCGCCGCAACAAGGTGGCACTGAAGGGCCCCATCGGGACGCCCATCGGCAAAGGCTTCAAGTCGGTGAACGTGTCGCTCCGCCAGGCGCTCGACCTCTACGCGAACGTCCGGCCGGTCAAGTCGCTCCCTGGCGTGGAGCCGCGCTTCGAGGGGACCGACATCGTCATCGTCCGCGAGAACACCGAGGATCTCTACGCCGGCCTCGAGCTCATGATCCTCCCCGGGATCGCCCAGAGCGTGAAGCTCATCACCGAGAAGGGGTGCGCGCGCATCTGCGAGTACGCCTTCGACTACGCCGAGCGCCTCGGGCGCAAGCGCGTGACCTGCGTGCACAAGGCGAACATCATGAAGCTCACCGACGGCCTGCTGCTCGAGGTCTTCCGGCGCGCGGGCCTCCGGCACCCGCGCATCGAGCCGGCCGAGGTCATCGTCGACGCGTGCGCGATGCAGATGGTGCGGAGCGCGAACCGCCTCGACGTCATCGTGACCGAGAACCTCTACGGCGACATCCTGAGCGACCTCGGCGCCGGGCTCGTCGGGGGCCTCGGCATCGTCCCGGGGGCGAACATCGGCGAGCACGCGGCGGTCTTCGAGGCGGTCCACGGCAGCGCGCCGGACATCGCGGGCAAGGGCATCGCGAACCCCACCGCGCTCATCCAGAGCGCGGTCATGATGCTGCACCACATCGGCGAGCAGGCGGCGGCCGAGCGCATCGAGGCGGCGCTCCTCGGCGTGTACCGCCGGGGCGAGTCGCGCACCGCTGACCTCGGCGGCACGACCTCGACGGACGCCTTCGCCGACGCCGTGTGCGAGGCGATCGCCTGAGGAGCGAACGCGGCGGCGACGACGGCCGTCAGCTGCCGCGCGCGGCGAGCACCGCGCCGCAGGTGCATCGCCGGATGACGACCGTCCACCCGGCCGCCACCGTGAGGTGGGGCTGCACGCTGGAGGGCGGCAGCGTGAGCACCGCCGGGAGCGAGCCCCACGTGTCTGCGTCGTACGTGCGGCGGCAGACGCCGCAACGCTTCGACCACGGCGCGGGGCCTTCGAGCTCCCACAGGGGGCCCGCGGCCTGGGTCGCGGAGCTCA
>JBEKGQ010000392.1:0-6760 GCA_050012715.1 Polyangiaceae bacterium | reverse complement strand
AGCTTGCCGTGGGCGCGGACCTTGAGGCGTGCGAAAAAGGAGAGGGCGCGGTAGTCGGCCTCGTCGATCGTGCGCACCTCGAAGACCTGGTAGGGGCAGACCTTCTCGCAGTCGCGCTTGCCCTCGCAGTCGCCCCGGTTGACGACCGGCTGGACGACACCCGCGGCCTTCTTGCAGTCTTCGCGAGAGCTCATCGACGTCGCCACGAGGGCTCCGATGTCCGCGTTGCGCTGCGCGTTGCGGGCGATGCGCTACCCTCGCCGCCGAGATGACGCACTCCCTCGTTCTCGTCGGCGGCGGTCCCGGAGCGGTGCTCGCCCTCCGCCGGCACTTCAAGGCCGCGCTCGACGCGCTCGGTCGTTCCCGCCCCGTCGTCGCCTACGTCGGCGTCGCGTCGGGCGACAACGCGGGTTTCTTCCGGATGATCCAGGCCGGCCTCGGCGCCGGACGCGCGACCGTGAAGCTCGCGAAGATCGCCTCCCCGCGAGCGAGCCTCAGCGAGGCCCGCAGCCTGCTCGAGGGGTGCGACCTGGTGTTCATGTCCGGCGGCGACGTCGAGCACGGCATGAAGGTGCTTCACGAGCGGGACATGGCGAGCTTTCTCGTCGCGCTCGGCCGAGCGGGTAAGCCCATGTTCGGGATCAGCGCGGGCTCGCTGATGCTCGCGAGCGAGTGGGTGCGCTTCCCCGACGAGGACGACGATGCCAGCGCCGAGATCTTCCCATGCCTCGGTCTGGCGCCCATCCACGTCGATGCCCACTCCGAGGACGACGGGTGGAGCGAGCTCCGCGTGCTCGTACGCCTGCTGCACGAGCGCGGTGACGCCAAGCCGGTCGGCTACGGGCTGACGCGTCATGGTGGCCTGCAGGTCTCGGCCGGCGGGAACCCCTCGCTCCGGCCGATCGGCACGCCGGCGCCGCGCTTCGTCGTCCGGCGCGGCAAGGTCGTCGAGGCCGCGGCGCTCCCGCTCCCGACGTAACCTCCCGCCGCCGGCGTGTATCCTGGAGTTCGCGTGATGGGCTCCCCGGATCCCGCCCTCGCCCCGGCCTTCCGCGACGAGCTCGACGAGGCCAATCGTCGGCGCCTCCGCGTCATGCTGCCGCTGATGGTGGTCGTCCACGCCATCCACGTCGCGATGTTCCGGACGACCGCGGCGGAGCGGGTGGCGCTCGACCCGACCGTCGTCCGGTGGCGAGACGCCGTGGCGGAGATCCACACGGTATCGCTCGTCGTGGCCGTCGTCCTCACCGCCGCGGTCTTTCGGGTGAAGGGCCCCGCGGCCCGCGTCCTCGCGCCGCTGACCGCGGCGGTGTACCTCGCTCACGGCGCGGTCGTCGTCGGCGCCGACCAGCTCACGCTGACGAGCGTCACCCCGTTCATCGGTTACTGCCTCGGCACGGCGGTCGTCCTCTGCTTTCCGCCGCGCGTGACGGTGACCCTCTACGCCGGGGCGGCGGCGGCGTTCGTCGCGGTCATGCTCGTCATGCAGCCCTCGGCGAGCGCGCGCCTGGCGACGATGCCGAACGGCGGCTCGATCGTCGTCGTGAGCGTGGCCCTAGCGTGGATGCTCTACCTCGGGCGACGCCGCGACTTCGTCCAGCGCGCGACGATCGAGCAGCTGAACGCGAGCCTCGAGCGACGCGTCGCGGAGCAGGTGTCCGAGATCGTCGCTCGCGCCGACGAGGTGGCCAACCTCAACGCGCAGCTCCAGGTGCAGGTCCGCGAGCGCTCGGCCGAGCTTTCGACTGCCCTCGCCAAGCTCGCCGTCCAGGCCGAGGAGGGCGAGTCGCTGCGCGCCGGGTCGCTCCTCGGCGATCGCTTCGAGGTCGGCGACATCCTCGGTACGGGCGGGATGGGCGCCGTCTACTCGGGCGTCGACCGCGTGACCGGCCTGCGCGTCGCGATCAAGGTGACCCAGGCGGGCTCGAGCCAGCAGCTCGACGGGCTCCGGCGTTTCCTCCGGGAGGCCCAGTCGGCGGCGACTGTGACTCACCCCGCGGTCGTGCGCACCCTGCACGTGGACGTCTCGAACGACGGGATGCTGTACCAGGTGCAGGAGCTCGTCGAAGGCGAGACGCTGCAGAGCCGCTGCGTGGCCGGGCGACCCTGGGAGCCGGGGAGCGTCGCCCGTCTCGTCTCGGTTCTGTGTGACGCGCTCACCGCTGCGCACGCCCAAGGCGTCGTTCATCGCGACGTGAAGCCCGCCAACGTCATGCTCACGAGGACGGCGCCGGGGCTCAAGCTGCTCGACTTCGGGATCGCCAAGCTCTACGAGAACGCTCACGCCGACGACCGGGAGACGACGCGGACCGGGGCGATGCTCGGCACGCCGGCCTACATGGCGCCCGAGCAGTTCGACACGAGGCGTGGGGTCACCGATCGCGTGGACGTCTATGCGGTCGGCGTCCTCTTGTTCCTGCTGCTCACCGGTCGCCACCCGTTCGACGGTCCGACTCCTCGCGCGATGATGGCCGATCACCTGCTGACGGACGCTCCCGACGTCCGTTCGGCCGTGCCTTCGGTGCCCGACGCGCTGGCGGACCTCGCCGCACGGTGCCTGCGGAAGACCGCCGACGAACGTCCCACGGCGTCGAGCCTCGGGAAGGACCTCGCCGCCTTCGCCGATGCCCGCGGGGTCCCCTCCCTCGACGCCCTGGAGAGGGCCCGCGCCCTCCGCGTGGCCGGTTCGCCGCGGGACGAACCGACCGCCACCGTCGCGGTGGGCGCCGGCCGCGTCACGTAGGGATCGAGCGGCGTGGGGCGCCGTGGTAGAAACGCGTCCACCATGAGCGAAGCAAGCCACGCGGGCAAGCCGGTGTGCGCGGTCGTCGGGGTCGGTCCAGGAAACGGCGCCGCGTTCGCCCGCCGCTTCGCGGCCGAGGGTTATGCCGTGGCGCTGATGGCGCGACGCGCGGAGCTCACCGCCGAGCTCGCGGCGAAGCTTCCGGGCTCGCGCGCATACGCATGCGACGTCGCGAACGCCGCGTCGGTGGCGGAGGCCTTCGCGGCCGTCCGCAAGGACCTCGGGGACGTCGACGTGCTCGTCTACAATGCGGGCTCGGGGGTGTGGGGCAACCTCGAGGAGGTCAGCGCGGCCGACTTCGAGGCGTCGTGGCGCGTGAACACGCTGGGCGCGTTCCTCGTGTCGAAGGAGGTCGTGGCGGCGATGAAGGCGAAGAAGGCGGGCAGCATCGTCTTCATCGGCGCGACCGCCTCGCGGCGCGGTGTTCCGCGGACGACGGCGTTCGCCCCGGCCAAGGCGGCGCAGCGATCGCTGGCGGAGTCGATGGCGAGGTACCTCTGGCCCGCGGGCGTCCACGTCTCGGTGATCATCGTCGACGGCGTGGTCGACCTCGAGCGCACGCGCAAGCACATGCCGGACAAGCCCGACTCGTTCTTCATCAAGCCGGACGACGTGGCGGACACGGCGTTCTGGCTCACCAAGCAGCACCCGTCGGCGTGGAGCTTCGAGGTCGAAGCACGGCCCTTCGGGGAGAGCTGGTGAGGCCATGACGCTCGCCCCCTACCGCCTCGAAGGCACGACCGCTCACATCCAGATGGACGACGGGAAGGCCAACGCGCTCTCCCGGCCGATGATCGACGAGCTCGTCGCCGCGCTGACGCGCGCCGAGAAGGAGGCGCGCGCGGTGGTGCTCTCCGGCCGGCCGGACCGGTTCTGCGCTGGCTTCGACCTCAAGGTCATGATGAGCAGCCCGGAGGCGGCGAGGGAGCTCCTCCGCCGCGGCGTCGACCTGCTGATGCGCCTCTACGGCTCGCCACTGCCCATCGTGATCGCGTGTACCGGGCATGCCCTCGCGGGCGGCGCGCTCGTCCTGCTGACCGGCGACGTGCGCCTGGGCGCGAGCGGCGCGTTCCGCATCGGCCTGAACGAGGTGAGCATCGGCATGCCGGTGCCGGTGCTCGCGATGGAGCTCGCACGCGACCGGATCGCGAAGACCGAGCTGACGCGGGCGACGCTCCGTGCGCAGATCTACGAGCCCGCCGAGGCCGCGCGGATCGGGTACCTCGACGAGGTCGTCCCGGCCGAGCAGGTGCTGGCGCGCGCGACGGAGGAGGCCACGAAGCTCGGGACGCTGTCGCCGATGGCGTTCCGGGCGACGAAGAAGCGGCTTCGCGGAGCCACCATCGAGCGGATCCTCGGCTCGGTGGACGCCGACATGGAAGCGATCGGGCGAGGCGAGTAGCGCGTCAGGGACAGCTCACCGGGTCGGTCGCGGGCGGGTTCGGCACCACGACGTCGAGCGAGATGGTCTGCGACACCCGGTACGCCATGGGCGCATAGGTGAGCTGGTCGGCCGGCGGAATCTCCACGCCGGCGCTCGACACCTGGAGCGACGTGAGCGCACCCGGCGGCAGCGAGACGCCACCGTCGGCGAGCCCGAAGTCGTCGAGGATGCCCGCGACGTAGTACGGCCCGTCGCCGTAGACGAAGCCGCTGACCGTCGCCTCGTTGGTGCCGTCCACACGGGCGCATGGGTTCTGGCCGACGCCGAACAGCGGCGCACCCGTAGCTGGCGTCTGACTGTTCGTGACGACGAACGTCGCGGGGCCTTCGCCGTTGCCGGCCGGCATCACGCCACGCTCCATCGTGACGACGAGCTCGCGCAACGCCGTCATCGTCATCGCGATCGACGTGCCCTGGCCCGCCGCGAGCGCCTGGGCGACCAGAGGAGGCGAGCCCCCGAGCCCACCGCTCAGGTCGTACCCACCGAGCCAGTCGCCGGCGCCGAGGTCCGAGCTGGGGGTCGGGTCGTCGTAGAAGACGACGCGTGGGTAGACGGACCCCGGCGGCAACCCGTCGAACCGGATGGCAGGGAGCGGCTGCGACAGGTCGACGCTCCCGGCATCGGGTGCGCCGAACGTCTGAGCGCCGAGAGAGGGCACCTCACCGCCATCGGCGTCGTCCGGCTGCGCCGTCGAGAACACCTGGGCGATGAGCCAGCCCTTTCCGTCGAACCTCGGGTCGGAGGTGAAGGTGATCGCCTCCGGCGCGACGGTGACGCACAGCGCCGACTTGGTCGGGTCCGATGGGGCCGCGCAGGGCGGAACGGCCGGACCGCTCTCGGTCGGCCCACCCCCGTCGACGGACGCGGTCGCGTCGGCACTCCCGCTCCCGCCCTCTCCGCCACCGCTGCTGCCTCCTCCGCCCTCCGCCGTCGCTCCCCCTCCGTCCCCGCTGAGGACTCCGGCGGTCGAGCCTCCGCAGGCGGTCAGCGCGACACCGAGACTCACGGAACCGACGCACGCGACGGCGAGCAGAACGCGCATGTTTGCCTCCCGACGGCAAAGAGGGGCAACGACCGTGCCCCCACGGATCCCCGCGAATCGTAGGGGTTCCGACGCGCCGTCGCCAGCGGTTCACAGCGCGGGGTGTGCGGCCGCGTGCATGGGGTGGTCTCAGCGCGCGTCGGAGAACCGCTCACGCACGACGCCCAGCAGGTCGGCGCACGAGGACTCCGGCAGCGGGTGACGTTCCCCGGGGTCGGCCTCCGTGTCGAAGCAACCCCACGAGCGCGGGGAGCCGACGACGGCGCGCCTCCCGCGCATCGCGCCGAAGCGCGCGTCGTCTGGCTCCCAGACCGCCGTCGACGTGGCCAGGAGCACGGTGGGCTCTCCTCTCAGCGGGCGGAGCAAGGAGCGTCCCGTGACGAGGCTCGCCCGCGGCAGCTGCCCGCGGGACTCCTCGACGCCGAGGAGGTCGACGAGCGTCTCGTGGACGTCCTGCATGTAGGTGCGCCGGGCGCCGAGGGCGAGGAGGCTGCCGAGCTCCCCGCGGCCGAGCACGTGGGACCCGGCGAGTAGCCAGCCCGGGATGCGCAGCTCCTCGTCGTAGAGCGAGTGGTTGTGGTAGAGGCCGCCGTGATCGCGGAACTGCTCTCCGTGGTCGGAGAGAAAGACCACCGCCGTGTCATCCCAGTCCGCGCGGGCGCGGATCGCTCCGAGAAAGGCGCCGACCGTGCGCTCCTGGAGGAGGACGGCGTTGCGATCCTGGTTGTGGAACGCCTCGACGTTGCCGAGCGGATCCGCGGACGACGGCTGGTTCGGCTCCAGCGCCGGGTCCACCCGGTAGGGCGCGTGCGTGTTCGAGAGGTGGAGCACGGCGAAGTAGGGCGTTCCGGGCGGCACGTCGGCGACGAAGCGAAGCATCGCGGCCGCCGCGCGCTCGTCGGGCGCGCCGATCTGCTCGTTGCCCATGGCCCCGAGATCGCTCCCGGTCACGAGGGTGTCGATGCCGGCCCGGCTGACGAACGCGCCGAAGTCCTCGTACTGGGTGTTCTGGGAGGTGACGTAGGCCGTGCGGTAACCGACCGCGCGAGCGACCTCCCAGAGCACCGGCGCCGTGTGCGCCGAGGCAAAGTCGACATCGGGGCCGGCGCCGGTCCAGAGCAGGACACACGCGCTGAACGTGTTCGGCGTCTGCGAGGTCAGCTTGCCGAGAGGGATGCGCTCCGCGGCGACCGGGTCGAGCGCCTCGGAGCGGCAGCGGGGCGGGGGCTCGGAGCAGAGCATGTCGGCGCGGACGCTCTCGGTGAGGACGACGAGGACGTTCGGCCGGGGATGTCGCGAGGATGCGAGCGGCGGCAGCGGCGCCGGTGTCCGGACGGACACGCCCTGGCCCGTGCGCCAGCGCCCGGTGAGCAACATCCGGGTGGCGTGCACCACGCCGTGGACGAAGCACGCGTCGGGCAGCGCCGCCTGGAGGAACCGGCTGTCCACGGCGTCGAACCAGAAGCAGACG
>JBEKGQ010000391.1:0-6790 GCA_050012715.1 Polyangiaceae bacterium | reverse complement strand
CCCTCGACGCCGCACCGGACCTCTCGGCCTTCGTCGGCAAGCCGGTGACGCGCGTCGCGGTCGTCCTCGAGGGCAACGCCTGGGAGGACGTCGAGGTCCCGGCGGTGAAGAGCGTGAAGGCGGGGGACGTGCTCACGCCGGCGGTGGCGCGCCGCGCGCTCGACGAGCTCCTCGGCTCCGGCGTCTTCGCGCGTGGCCGCGTGACGGCGAGCCCGGAGAACAACGGGGTGCTCCTCGTGGTGCGGGTCGTTCCGCGCAAGCTGGTCAAGCGGGTCGTCGTCGATTTGCACGGCGCGCGCGTCGACTACGACGAGATCCTGCGCGACGCCGGCCTCTCGGAGGGGGGCGAGGTCGTCGGCGCGGAGATCGGCGACACCGCGATGCGCATCGATCGCACCATGGCTCGGCACGGCTACCCGACGGCGCACGCGACGGTGCAGACGCGCGCGACCGACGATCCGACGCGCACGTTCGTCGTGGTCGACATCGTCCCGGGACCTCCGCGCCTCGTCGACGAGCGCGACTTCTACGTGATCGGGGCGAGCCGCGACCAGGTCCTCCCGGTGACGTCCGCGTACACCGTGAAGCCCCACGACCGCGCCGATTCCGCGGCCATCGACTCGGCGGACACCGCCCTGGAGCAGGCCCTCCACACGAAGGGCTGGTACCGGGCGCGGGTGTCGCACGATCTCGTGTGGGTGGGTGCGGCGGGGCCCGGCCAGCGGGTCGTGCTCCGCGTGCGCATCGATGCCGGACCGCTGCAGGTCGCGCAGTTCGTCGGCAACGACCACTACGACGCGGGCGCGCTCGGCGCCGCGCTGGGCCTCGACACGGAGACAGACCGCTCGTCGACGCACCTCGCCGACAAGCTCCGCGTGTACTACCAGAAGCGCGGCTTCCTCGACGTGGAGGTCCGCCCCGAGGTGCGCGGCGGCGAGAAGGACGGCGTCGCGCCGCCGGTGGAGGTCGTCGTCTTCCACGTCGACGAGCACGCGCGGGTCGGGGTGAGGTCGCGCCGCTACCCTTGCCTCAAGCTCGACGCGGTCCGTCACCTGTCGGGCGGCGGGCCGCGGTCGTCGGCCGAGATCGGCACCGAGGTCGACAGCTTCCTCGACGAGGAGCTGCCCGGTACGGAGCTGCTCGTCGGCCCCAACCCGTCGGGCCTCAGTCAGACCATCGGCGCGGGCGCCGGCCAGAGCGCGACCGGCACCCGCCCCATCCCGCTGGAGCTCGACCCCGACCGAACCTACGTCGCGGACACGTACGACCGCGCGAGCGAGCACGTGCAGGAGCTCTATCGCAACGAGGGCTTCCTCCACGCGCAGGTCGGCCCGGTGCAGGTCGTGCGCGCGCAGTGCGACCCTCGTTCACCGGCGGGCAAGTGCGTCCCGCGGCCGCTCCCCGCGCTCGATTCGCAGGCGTGCACCTACGACCCGGCCGGCTTGCCGCTGCCGACGCAGCCCCTCGACGCGAGCTACACGTGCCGCCCCGATCCGGCGCGCGGGGTCGAGTGCGCGCCCGAGGTGCAGCTCATCATCCCGATCAAGCTGGGTCCACGGACGCAGCTCTGGGACGTCGCGTTCTCGGGCCTGAAGAGCGTGAGCGAGAAGGAAGTCGCGGACGCGGCGCAGGCCCCCCTCGGCGACTTCGTGAGCACGACCAAGCTCGACGAGGTGCGCCGGCGCATCGTCGATTGGTACAAGGAGGCCGGGTACTACTTCGTCGACGTGAAGTACGCGCTGGAGCCGTCGCTCGACAACTCGCGGGCCCGCGTGCGGTTCGACGTGACCGAGGGCGACCAGGTCTACGTCAGCTCCATCGTCGTCCACGGGCTGGAGAGCACACGCGAGAGCGTCGTCCGCCGCCGCATCGCGCTCGTCGCGGGCGAACCGTTCCGGACCAGCGACATGCGCAAGACCCAGGAGCGCCTGGCGACGCTGGGAGTCTTCTCGAGCATCTCGGTGGGGCTCGCCGAGCCCTACGTCCCCGCTCCGACGAAGGTGGTCGTCATAGACGTCGTCGAACGCCCGCCGCAGTACGTGGAGCCCAAGCTGGGCTTCTCGACCGGGGAGGGCATCCGCGGCACGCTCGAGTACGGCCACCGCAACCTCCTCGGTTACGCGTGGTCGCTCATCTTCCACGTACAGGCGAGCTACCTGCCCGACTTTCTCATCCTCGACCCGCAGGTGAAGCAGAACTACGTGCCCCTCGGCATCGACCAGCGCATCGCGACGCGCGACACGGTGACGCTGGCGTGGCCGGAGATGGGCCTCGGGCCGAACGTGCTGTCGCAGATCGACGGCGTCTACGTGAGGGACCTCGAGCCGGACTTCATCCTCGCGAAGACCTCCGCCCTCGGCTCGATGACCTGGCGGCCCCAGCGCGGGCTGCAGGTGAGCGGGGGCCCGGACTACGAGCACAACGACGTGACGCTGTTCGACGCGTCGACCATCGCCCAGTACCTGGCGAGCAACCAGGGCAATCCCGACCTGGCGCGGCTCCTCCGCGTGCCGGACGGCGCCAGCAACGTCTTCGCGTACCGCGCCGTCTTCACGTGGGACCGGCGGGACAACCCGTTCAACGCTCACCGCGGGACGTACGTCGCCCTCGGCGCCGAGCAGGCGAACTTCTACCCCGTGGAGGGGAGCACGTCGCTCGTGACGAACCAGTTCGAGGGGCACATCCTGCGGCTCACGCAGACGCTCGCCGCATACCTCCCGATCACGCGGAAGGTGTCGCTCGCCGCCGAGGTGCGCTTCGGCGAGGTGGTCAACATCATCCCGTGCCGCGCCCCGTTCGCGCCCGCCGGCACGGGGTCGACGGCCTACTGCACGTATCCGGACCGCCTGTTCTTCATGGGGGGGACGGACTCCATGCGCGGCTGGGTGCAGGACGCCTTCATCCCCCAGGACGAAGCCGACCAGCTCAACAAGCCCAACGGGTTCACGTGCACCAGCCAGAGCAACTGCCAGGTCCCTCTCCGCGGCGCCAACCTGATGATCAACCCGCGCCTCGAGGCGCGCTTCCCGGTGCGAGCCCCGCTCGACGCCGCGATCTTCACGGACATCGGAAACTCCTGGCAGGACCCGAGCTACATCCTCTCGCACGGCATGCCGATGCGGGCCGACGTGGGGGTCGGGATGCGCGTGCTGACTCCGGTCGGGCCCCTCGTCTTCGACTACGGGGTCAACGTCACGAAGAGGAGCTACGAAGACTTCGGCGCGTTCCACTTCGCCATCGGCCTCTTCTGACTCGTCCCGGCATTGGACCCTTCCGCCGAAAAGCAACCTGCCTTCGCGGCCCTCCGCCACCGGGACTTCCTGCTCCTGTGGATCGGCCTCGGCGTCTCGCAGGCGGGGACACAGGTGCAGCGCGTGGCGGTCGCCTGGCAGATCTACGAGCTCACCCATTCGCCGATCGCCCTCGGGCTCATCGCGCTCTTCCGGGCGATCCCAATTCTCGGCCTCGGGCTCTTCTCCGGCGTGGTCGCCGACGCGGTCGACCGGCGGCGGCTGATGCTGCTCACGCAGTCCCTCATGGCCCTGTCGAGCACCGGCCTCGCGGTCCTGATGCTCACGCACCACGCGACCCCGGCCGGCATCTACGCGCTCACCGTGCTCTGGGGAGCCGGCATCGCGTTCGATTCGCCGGCGCGCCAGTCGATCATCCCGGCGCTCGTTCCGCGCGACGCGCTCGCCAACGCCTACAGCCTGAACGCGACCACGAACAAGCTCGCGTCGGTGATCGGTCCCGCGATCGGTGGGTTGATCCTCGCCGGCGGCGGCCTCGCGGCGGCGTACGTCGTCGACGCCGTGTCCTTCCTCGCCGTCATCGGCGCGGTCCTCGCGATGCACCATCGCCACGTACCTGCGCCGGAGAGCCGCATCAGCGCGGGCGCGGCCTTGGAGGGGCTGCGGTTCATGCGGTCGCAGCCGCTGCTCGTGTGGCTGATGAGCCTCGACTTCATCGGCACTTTCTTCGCGGGGGCGACGCAGCTCATGCCCATCTTCGCCGACTCGGTCCTCCACGTGGGGACGCGGGGCCTCGGGATGCTCGTCGGCGCGCCCGCCGCCGGCGCGGTCGTGGCGGGTCTCGCGCTGTCGATCATGCCGGAGATCCGCCGTCGCGGCGTCGTGGTGCTCGGGTGCGTGGTCCTCTACGGGCTGACGACCGCCGTCTTCGGCCTCTCGACGAGCTTCGTGCTCTCGCTGCTCATGCTCGCCGTCGCCGGAGGGGCCGACGCGGTCAGCACCGTGCTCCGGCAGACGGCCCGCAACGTGGTGACGCCGGACGCGCTGCGCGGGCGGATGACGTCGGTGAACATGCTCTTCTTCGTGGGGGGCCCGCAGCTCGGCGAGGTGGAGGCGGGCGTCGTGGCGCGCTTCGTCGGGGCGCCGTGGTCCGTCGCGCTGGGCGGCATCGCGTGCGC
This sequence comes from Polyangiaceae bacterium, assembly GCA_050012715.1. Lineage (GTDB taxonomy): Bacteria > Myxococcota_A > Polyangia > Polyangiales > Polyangiaceae > Palsa-1150. Next base: position 2,361 of record JBEKGQ010000391.1, on the reverse strand, counting down.
GCTGGCCGCGGCGGCCATCTGGGCTGGCGTCCCCGTGGTGCGGCGGCACGAGGCCTGAGGCTCGCCCTCCTGAGCCGTTCGTATCGCCGGGCTCGGGCGCTCCAGGGGGCGCGGAATGGACAACGAGTGTGTCATGGACCCCGCCCGGTCCGCCCCCGAGGCGATTGATTCTCCTGGAGAAATGAGCGGCTCAGGTCGTCGCGGCGGCAGGCACGGAGCCTGCTCTGACGGAGGGTAACTGCCGTCGCACCACGGCCCCTCTAACGAAGGAACCTAGCCATGAACCTCTCTCGCCCCGTCTCGTTCGCCGCATGTGCTCTCGCCGTCTCGAGCGTGATCGCGTGCTCGGCCAAGTCCCCCGACGACAGCAACCTGCAGCCAACGGGCTCCGAGGTCGCGGTCAGCCTCGTGAGCGGCGGGATCAACACGACGGGCGGTTCGGGGATCGCCTTCGAGCCGAAGGCACCGGAGCGCGGGGCCGTCGAGCGCGCGCTCGCGTTCCTGAACCCCATCGGGACGGCGAACGCGGCGACCTGGTCCTGCGCGAGCGAGACGCTGACGCCGGCGTTCAGCGGCCCGGGCGCGGATCCGTACGCGTTCACGCCGCCGTCGTGCAGCGTCACGTGGGAGGGCGGCCGGACCGCCACGTCGACCTGGAGCGGTCCCTTCACCCTCGACTACGGGTCGAGCTGCGACTCGACCCACGAGCTCATGGAGAAGCAGGCCGCGGCGTGCACGCTCACCCGGACGACCGGGAGCAGCGGCGACACGCGCAGCATCACCGGCCCCGACGGCAACGCCTACGCCATCGACCACGACTCGAACGGCGCCGGCACGGGCTGGGACTCGTCGGTCACGCCCGCCCCCAACAGCGATGGCGTCGTGACGACCTGCGGGACCGGTGGATGCGAAGCCAGCCGGACGCTCGTCATCAACGGGAGCCACCTCACCGGCACCGTCGAGGTGGGCAGCTCGAGCGAGAAGATCTGGGACCACACGGTGACCGGCCAGGTGACGGTGACCGGCGCGGGCGCGAGCCGCGTCGTCAGCGGGACCGTGACCGTGCAGCACAACCTGATCCACGCCACCTCGACGACCACGTTCACCGAGGTGGGCTACGCGCAGCCGCTCTGCTGCTTCCCGACGAACGGCAGCGTCACGACGACGTTCAGCGAGGGCAGCGACGTCGGCAAGACCGAGTCGATCCAGTTCAGCGGCATCTGCGGCGAGACGGTGCTCACGCGCGCCGACGGAAGCAGCGCCGCGCTCACGCTGGAGCACTGCCTGTAGGCGTCGGTGCCGGTTCGCACCGCGCGCTACGACGCGAGCTCGCGGTCCTCGACCGGGAACCACCGGCTCGCGATGCGCACGGCGTTCGTGGCGGCTCCGAGGCGCAGGTTGTCGCCCACGACGGTGAGGCAGACGCTGCGTCCCGACGCGTCCCGCGGATCGGCGCGGAGGCGCCCCACGAGCGCACGGTCCCGGTCGTGCACGCACGAGATGGCGCTGAGGCCCTCGCCCGCCGAGCCGGGCAGGAACCGCACGAAGGGCGCCGCGCCCCCTACGCCGAGCGTCGCCTCGATGTCCGCCAGGCTCGCGTCGCGGCCGAGCGTCAGCCACACGTTCTCGTAGTGCCCGACCGCGACCGGGACCCGGCAGCACTGGGCCGAGATCGGCAGCGCGGGCAGATGCAGGATCTTGCGGCTCTCCGTCGTGAGCTTGCGTTCCTCGGAGGAGAACCCCGAGTCGTCGGTGCTCCCGTTGTGTGGGACGGTGTTTCCAGCGTAGCGCGACGCCTCGAAGCGAAGCCCGAGCCGGTCTGCCTCGGCGTACCCGCGCTGCGCGTCCGCGAGGAACTGGTCGAGCGCGACCACGCCGGCCCCGCTGATGGCCTGGTAGGTGCTCACCGTCACCGACACGAGGCCGAAGCGACGCTCGAGCGGCGCGAGGGCGAGGGTCAGGGGGATCGTCGTGCAGTTCGGGTTGGCGACGAGGCGCACCGACTCGGTCACGATCTCGTGGTTCACACCCGCCGCGACGAGCGGCACGTTCGGGTCGCCCCGGTACGTGTTGCTCTTGTCGACGACGCGGTAGCCGAGCTCGAGCAGCCGCGGGACGTACCGCTTGCTGTGCTCGTCGTCGAGCGCCACGAGCGCCAGCTCCCCGCGCGGGGCGCTCGCGTCCTCGAGGCGTGCCGCGGCGAGTACCTCGTGCTCCTTGCCTCCGATGCTCGCGGTCTGGTCGCGGCTCGCGTAGAGGCCGATCGACGCCCGAGGCCACGCGCGCGCGACGAGCCCCAGGCTCTCGTGCCCGACGAGCCCCGTCGCCCCCAGGATGCAGATTCGCATGCGCTCCGTATGC
>JBEKGQ010000390.1:0-6791 GCA_050012715.1 Polyangiaceae bacterium | reverse complement strand
CGCGCCAAGAAGAAGCACGTCATCCTGCTGACGGACGGCCAGGCGCCCCAGAACGGGATCCGCGATCTGGTGCAGGCGATGGCGGCGGAGAGCATCACGGTGTCGACGGTGGGGCTCGGCGGCGGCGTCGACGAGACGCTCCTCCGGATGATCTCCGAGGTGGGCGGCGGTCGCTTCTACAAGGTGGCCGACCCGCAGTCGCTTCCGCGCATCTTCACGCGCGAGACCGAGATGGTGAGCCGGTCGGCCGCGGTCGAGGAGTACTTCCAGCCGAAGGTCGTCTCGCCGGCGGACTTCCTCCGCGGCCTCGACATCGGCGGCGCGCCGTTCCTGCACGGCTACGTCGCGACGAAGATGAAGGCGCCCCCGGCGCAGGAGATCCTCGAGAGCGAGCTGCAGGAGCCCATCCTGGCGCGCTGGCACGTGGGGCTCGGCTGGACGCTGGCGTGGACGAGCGACGTGAAGAACCTCTGGGCCGTCGAGTGGCTCCGCTGGCCGCAGTGGGGGCAGTTCTGGGGGCAGCTCGTGCGCGAGCACATGCGGCAGAAGCGCCGGCAGGTGTTCGACATGCGGGCGGAGATCGACCCCGCGACGGGTCACGTCCACGCCGTGCTGGACGCCATCGGCGGCGATGACCGCTTCGAGAACATGCTCGACGCGAGCTTCACCGTCACCGGTCCCCAGCCGGGCGGCGAGACGCGGTCCGTGCCGATGCCCCAGACCGCACCGGGCCGCTACGAGGCCGACTTCCCGCTGGACCACTACGGCTCTTTTCTCCTTCACGCCGCGCTGCAAAAGGCGGTGGACGATGGCCACGGCGGCGCGTCGAAGGCGGTGACCGTGGCCGAGAGCTACGGCCACGTGACGAACCCGTATCCGCGCGAGTACCTCGCGCTCGCCCCGGACATCGCGACGCTGGCCCACGCGGCGGCCGCGACCGGGGGCAGCGTCGACCCCACGCCCCAGGCGGTGTTCGACCCGGCCGGAGAGGTCATCAAGTACCACGAGGACCTGTGGCCGCGGTTCGTGGGCGCGGCCATCGCGCTCTTCCTGGTCGATCTGCTGGTCCGCCGGGTTCGGCTCTTCGACCGCAAGAAGACGGCAAAGGCTCCGCCCCGCGCGACGGCGGCGCGAGCATCCTAGACGCGACGCGCCACGGTCCCGTGGGCCGGAGCGCATTCGCTCGAAATCGCTATCGGTCTGGACGGGCCTGGGCTACGAGGCACAACCGCTTCCGCTGCCACGGCATCCCAACGGACGGACCCCCTCGTGACGACGACCGAGCCCCGCGACCTCGAGCCGATTCGCCGCCGGGAGGATCTGCTGCTCCCGTTCACGGAGGCCTGCAAGCCGAAGGCGGCCTGGCGCATCGGGCCCGAGGTCGAGAAGGGCAGCATCTTCGAGGCGACGCGCATGCCGGTGCCCTATTCGGGCGACCGCAGCATCGCGCGCATCCTCGGCGACCTGTCGGCCAAGCACGGGTGGACGCCCGAGCGCGAGCACGAGGGGGCGCCCATCATCGCGCTCATCCGCGACAAGGCGTCGGTCACGCTCGAGCCGGGCGGTCAGCTCGAGCTCTCGGGCGCGATGGCGGAGACGATCCACGAAGTGTGCGCCGAGCTCCGCGGTCACATGCGCGAGATCGGCCCGCTGTCGCGGGAGATGGGCGTGCGCTGGCTCGGACTGGGCTTTCACCCGTTCGCGCGCCGCGAGGACTACGAGTGGGTGCCGAAGCAGCGCTACGGCGTGATGCGGGAGTACCTCCCCACGCGCGGGGAGCACGCCCTCGACATGATGCTCCGCACCTGCACGGTGCAGGTGAACCTCGACTACGAGAGCGAGGCCGACGCGATGCGCAAGATGCGCGTGGCGCTCGCCCTGTCGCCCGCCACGACGGCCATGTTCGCGAACAGCCCGTGGAAGGAAGGGCGACCTCACGGCGGCCTCACCTATCGCGGCCGCGTGTGGCTCGACGTCGATCCCGATCGGACCGGCCTTCTTCCCATGTTGTGGAAGAAGAGCGCCCGGTTCGAGGACTACATCGAGTGGGCGCTCGACGTCCCGATGTTCCTCTTCAAGCGGGACGGCCACGCGCACTACAACACGGGGCAGACGTTCCGCCGCTTCTGGCTCGACGGCTTCGAGGGCCAGAAGCCGAACATGGACGACTGGAAGACCCACCTCAACACGCTGTTTCCCGAGGTGCGCCTCAAGAAGACGATCGAGATCCGCGGGGCCGACGCGCAGGCGAGCGACATGAAGTGCGCGCTCCCGGCGCTGTGGACCGCGCTGCTCTACGACGAGCAGGCGCTCGCCGGCGCCGAGGCGCTCATCGACGGGTGGACGTACGACGAGGTCGATGCGCTGCGCCAGCACGCGTGGAAGGACGGGCTCCGGGTGACGTTCCGCGGGGCGCCGCTGGCGGCGGTGGCGCAGCAGATGATGGACCTCGCCGACGGCGCGCTCGAGCGGCGGAAGCGCCTCGACGGCCGCGGCCGAGACGAGCGCTTGCACCTCGTGAGGATGCGCAAGCTGGTCGGCGAAGGGCGAACGCCGGCGGACGTGCTGCTCGAGGGGATGGACCGCGAGAACGATCCCGCGGCGGCGATCGTCGAGCGCTCGGCGCTGAAGTGGGAGTGACGGGAGATCCACCCATCGCACGTCAGCCCGCGCGGGCCGCCTCGACGAAGGCTCGCACCTTTCCCAGATCCTTCACGCCGGGGGCGCTCTCGACGCCGCTGGCCACATCGACGCACCATGGCCCTACCCGCGCGATCGCGGCCGCGACGTTGGACGGCGTCAGCCCACCCGCGAGCACGAGCTTGCGCCGCCCGGCGAGCCCGACGACGAGGTTCCAGTCGAACGTGTGCCCCGTGCCCCCGAGGGCGCCCGCCACCTTCGCGTCCACCATCACGTACTCGCCGGGCATCGCCTCGGCGACCGCGACGTCCTCCGCGCTCGCCACCGGCACCGCGCCGTACGCGTGGGGAAGGAGCGCCGCCACGTCCGCGGGCTCCCCGCCGTGCACCTGCAGGCAACCGACGCCGGTGCGCGCCACCAGGCCGCGCATCGCCTCGACCGACATGCCGCTCACCACCGCCACCACCAGCGTGCGCTGCCCCACGGCCTCCACGATGGCGCGTGCCAGGGACTCGTCGACGCGCCGCGGGCTCGTCGCCACGAAGTTCACCCCCAGCGCGTCGACGCCCAGATCGGCGCACGCGACCGCCTGCTCGACGCTCGTGACCCCGCAGACCTTCACCCGGGTCGCCGCGTCGGCCATCGCCTAGGCCTCGAGCTTGAGCAGCTCCTTGACCTTCGCGATCACCTGGGGCGCCTGGATGGGCTTGGTGATGTAGGCGTTCGCGCCGAGCTCCAGCGCGCGCTTCCGATCCTCGCTCGAACCCTCGGTCGTGATGATGATGATGGGCACGTCCTTGTGCGTCGGGTCCGTGCGCACGCGCTTCACGAGCTTCAGCCCGTCCATGATGGGCATGTTGATGTCGGTGATGATGATGTCGAACTTGCCGCCGGCGAGCTTCCGCAGCCCGTCGACGCCGTCATCGGCCTCGGTGACGCGCAGGTTCTTGACCCGCGTGAGGGCCAGCACGAGGAGCTGCCGCATCATCGGCGAGTCCTCGACGACCAGGCAGCTGTAAGAGTGAGCGCTCATGGGGAGGGGGATCCGTGACCTTTCCGTTCTAGGCGATCAAGCTTCGTCTCGACAAATCATTGCCGCGAGGGCGCCGCACGCGCGTCATCCTACCAAGCTCCGCAGCGCTTCCGGCGCGGGGAGGCGCCCGTCCCCCGACGTGTAGAGGTACGCCGCCACGAGCGCGGCCCCCGCGTGGGCGCCGAGGAGCTTGAAGAGCTCCCGGTCGACGGTGACGAACTCCGGCTTCTGGGCGAGCAGATCGAAGACGACGATCGCCCCCACCGCGCGGTCCTCGATGTGGAGGGGGACGCACGCCGCCGGTACGCTCGCCACCGGTCCCTCGGTGACGTGGGGCACGCCGGTGAGAAACGTGCGCTCGATGACGGCCAGGACCGGATCGCCGGTGGCCCCGTCGTGCAAGGGAACCGAGGCGACCGAAGCGAGGTCCACCCCATCGGACGCGATCGGCACGAGGCGCCGCGCGCCCTCGTCGGCGAAGTAGATGGCGAGCGAGCGGGCGCCGACGAGCTGCTGCAGGAGCTCCTGGATGTGGCGCACCACGGTGCGGAGCCTCAGCGAGAGGTGGAGCTGAAAGCTCGCCACGTAGAGGTTCGCGAAGCTCTCGAGGTCGCCCTCGACCTGGGCGAAGCGGTTGGTGATCTGCCCGGTGATCTCCTCCTGCTCCGAGACGGTCGAGAGCAGGCGCGCCTTCTCGCGCTCGAGGTGATCGATCTTCTTCAGCAGGTCGCGGATGGCGCGGTCGCTGGCGAGCTGGGTGCGAAGCTCGGTGTTCTCGGCCTCGATCCTCCCGAGCTGCTCGCGCAGGCGCTTGTTCTCCTGCATCAGCTCGTCGGAGAGCTCGGCGCCGCGCTTGAAGAAGCTCTGGAGGAAGGCGTCGCGCTTCTGTTTCAGCTCGGCGGCGACGGCGGCGGCAGGGCGATCGCTCTTGCGCGACCCGCGGCCCTTCTTCTCGCTCATGGGGCGAGGGTAACAGATTACCCCAGCTGCGATATCCACCCGCCGAGCTCGCCGACGACGACGCGGGGAGCGCGCCGCAGCGCCGCCACGTCACGGCTGCCGGTGAGCAGCATGGCGGCGCGGAGCTCGGCCTCGACGCCCTCGAGAAACGACACCGCTCCCGCGCGGCCGTGCGCGGTGAGCGCGCGCAGCACGGGGCGCGCGATGCCCCCCACGCTGGCGCCGAGCGCGATGGCGCGGGCGACGTCGAGCCCCGTGCCCACGCCGCCGGTGGCCACGATGGTCTCGAAGCCCTGCGTCGCGAGGAGCGCGACCGATGCCGCGGTGGGGATGCCCCAGTCCCAGAGCGCCTCGCCCAGGGCGCGCGCCCCGGCGTCCCCCGCCGCTTCGGCGCGCTTCGCCTCCACGCCGACCCACGACGTGCCTCCGGCGCCGGAGACGTCCACGTGCTTCACGCCCACGTCGCGCAGTCGCCGGCCCACCGACGGCCCGAGGCCGCACCCGGTCTCCTTGACGACGACGGGGAGCCCCACGTCGCGCACGAGGCGGGCGATGGTCGCGAGGCCCTGCGAGAAGTCGCGATCGCCGCCCGGCTGCACGAGCTCCATCGCCGGGTTGAGGTGCACGCACAGCGCGTCGGCCCCCACCTCGTCGCAGAGGAGCCGCACCTCGCTCGTCGTCATCGCGCGCGCCTGCACGACGCCGACGTTGCCGAGGACCAGCGTCCCCGGCGCGACCTGGCGGACGCGGTAGCTCGGGCCCGCGCCGGGCCGCACCAGCATCGCGCGCTGGCTGCCGAGACCGAAGCCGTACCCGCGCTCCTCGGCGATGCTCGCGAGCTCCCGGTTGATGCGGCCGGCCTCCTCCGTTCCGCCGGTCATCGCCGCGATGAGGAGCGGGGCGCGCAGCGTCTTGCCGAAGAGCGTGACCGAGGTGTCGACGTCGCCGAGCGCCATGTCGGGCAGCGCGTCGTGCACCAGGCGCACGTGCTCGAGCAGCGTCGTCCGCTCGCGGAAGCCGACGTCGCCCTCGGCGCAGAGGGCGAGGTGGTCGGCCTTGCGGCTGCCGATGCCTCCCGGAGCGTCGCTCATCGCGCGGACTGTACCCCACGTGCACGATGCCCGCTCTACGGGTCGGGTGGGCGCCCGGAAGCCCTCAATGTGCTTCAAAGAAACGTGAAAGCACGCGTAGATGCGCTGGAATCGGGGGAGGCTTCCGTTGACGGGCGAGGCGTCGGCCCCTAGGCTCCCCGGGCCGACGATGACCCGAACGGCCGCCCCGTCTCCGTCCGTGCTACGCGAGCCGATACGCGGCTCCGGGGCGCCACGTTCCCCGGGAGAGACGCACGCAGTGAGGTCGGTTCGACGGATGGCAAGCGAGGACGCGTTCGGGGAGCTCGTCGCGCGCGTGCGTGCCGACGTCGACGCCCGCCTGGCGGCGTGGCTGGAGACGCGCGTCGCGGAGGCTCGATCGCGCGGGGCCGAGGTGGAAGCGGTCGCGGACGCGGTGCGTTCGCTCGTCATGCGCGGGGGCAAGCGGATGCGCGCGGTGCTCCTCGCCGTCGCGTACGAAGGCTGCGGAGGCGAAGGCGGGACGAACGCGGTGACCCTCGCCGCGGTCGCGCTCGAGCTCCTGCAGGCGTACCTGCTCGTCCACGACGACTGGATGGACGGCGACGAGGTCCGCCGCGGCGGGCCGAGCGTCCCCGCGATGATGCGCGCGCGGCTGCCCGGGCACGCCGACGCGATGAGCGTCCTCGCGGGCGACCTCGCCGCGGCCTGGGCGCGCGAGGCCCTGCTCGCGGTCGAGCTGCCCGCGCCGCGGGTCGTGCTCGCGGCGCGCGAGCTCGCGCGCGTGGAGGAAGAGGTCATCCACGGGCAGGTGCTCGACGTGGGGTCGACCGCGGCCAGCGCGAGCGAGGTCGAGGCGGTCTACGCCCTGAAGACCGCGAGCTACACCGTCCGTGGGCCGCTGGTCATGGGGGCGCGCCTCGCCGGGGCGAGCGACGGGCAGGTGACGGCGCTGGCCGCCTTCGCCGTGCCGCTCGGGGTCGCCTTCCAGCTTCGCGACGATGCGCTCGGGACGTTCGGCGACCCGGGCGCGACGGGAAAGCCGGCGGGGAGCGATCTTCGCCGGGGCAAGCGAACGGCGCTCGTCG
>JBEKGQ010000389.1:0-12407 GCA_050012715.1 Polyangiaceae bacterium | reverse complement strand
TGCGACATGCTCATGCGCTCTTTGATCGCGCGCTCCATGCGAACCAGACCGATGCGGTACTGGTTCTCCATCAGCTCGCCGACCGCGCGGACGCGGCGGTTGCCGAGGTGGTCGATGTCGTCCACCGACCCGCGGCCGTTCTTCAGCTCGATGAGGTGACGAACTGTCTCGAGGATGTCCTGCGGCGTCAGCACCGCGGTGTCGAGCGACGGGCGCTGATCCTCGGGCAGATCGCGGTAGAACTTGTAGTTGAGCTTCAGCCGGCCGACCTTCGACAGGTCGTAGCGCTCGGGGTTGAAGAAGAGGTTGTGGAACAGCGTCTTCGCCGTCTCGAGCGTCGGGGGATCGCCCGGGCGGAGGCGCCGGTAGATCTCCATGATCGCGTCCTCGGTCGTCTTCACCTTCTCCGCGAGCAGGGTGTCGCGGAGGTAGGAGCCGACGTTGAGGCCGTCGATGAAGAGGATCTTGAACTGCTCGATCCCCGCCTCGCGGAGCTTGTCGAGCTTGCCCTCGGTGACTTCCTCGTTCACCTCGAGGACGACCTCGCCCGTCTCCTTGTCGACGACGTCGTGCGCGGCGACCTTGCCGATGAGCTCCTCGACGTCGATCGGCAGGCGATCGATCTTCCCGTCGCGGAGCTTCTTGATCGCGGCCTTGGTGAACTTGGTGTTCTTCTTGACGATCACCTCGCTCCCGACCTTGATGTCGCGCGTCGCGCGCTGGCCGGCGAGGAGATCGAACTCGACCGACTTGGCGTACTTGCCGCCCTTGTCGAGGTACACCTCTTCGGTGTTGTAGAAGTAGTTGAGCAGATCCTGCGTCGAGTACCCGAGCGCGCGGAGGAGCACGGTCGCGTGCATCTTCCGGCGACGGTCGATGCGGACGAACATGATGTCCTTCGGGTCGAACTCGAAGTCGAGCCACGAGCCGCGGTACGGGATGATGCGGGCGCTGTAGAGCACCTTCCCGCTCGAGTGGGTCTTGCCCTTGTCGTGGTCGAAGAAGACGCCCGGGCTGCGGTGCAGCTGGCTGACGACGACGCGCTCGGTCCCGTTGATGATGAAGGTGCCGGTGTCCGTCATCAGCGGAATCTCGCCGAAGTAGACCTCCTGCTCCTTGATGTCGCGGACGATGCGCTCGCCACCCTCGCGGGTGTCGTAGATCATCAGCTGCGTCGTCACCTTGATCGGCGCGGCGTACGTCATGCCGCGCTGGCGGCACTCCTCGACGTCGTACTTGGGCTTCTCCAGGTTGTAGCTGACGAAGACGAGCTCACTCGTCCCGTTGAAGTCCTTGATCGGGAAGACGCTGCGGAACACCGCCTGCAGGCCGACCTCGGCTCGGTCGTTCTGCGGGATGTTCGATTGCAGAAACTTGTCGTAGCTGGTCTTCTGGATGTCGATGAGATTGGGGACGTCAATCACCTTCCGGACACGTCCGAGGTGCTTGCGGATGCGGAAGTTGGACTGGATGACACTCGCCATCGCTACTCCTGATCGCGGGACGGGGACGACGACCTAGTTGCACTCACCGGGCACGCGCGGTTTGCCCGGTGAAGAGGTCTCTACAAGCGCCGCGGAAGCGGACCTTAGTCAGAAATTCCGCCGCGTAAAGCAAAAGGCACGCCGACCGAAGGACTGGGGAGCCTAGTCGGCGGCAAGGAATGTGCAAACGCGAGCAGGGACGAGCGCGGCGGAGGGGTTCCTCCGCGCGCCGTCCCTGACCGCGCCTTCTCAGAAAACGTTGGCCAATTCGTGCACTTACTTGAGCTCGACCTTGGCGCCTGCCTCTTCGAGCTTCTTCTTCATCTCGTCGGCCTCGGCCTTGGAGACGCCCTCCTTGAGGGTCTTGGGCGCGCCCTCGACCAGGTCCTTGGCCTCTTTCAGGCCAAGACCCGTGATCTCGCGCACGACCTTGATGACGGCGATCTTGTTCCCGCCGGCTTCCTTCAGCTCGACGTTGAACTCCGTCTTCTCCTCGGCGGCGGCCGCCGGAGCGGCGGCTGCAGCCGGACCCGCCGCGACGGCGACCGGGGCCGCCTTGACGCCCCACTTCTCCTCGAGGGTCTTGATCAGCTCGGCGATCTGGATGACCGGGAGGTTCGAGAGGTGTTCGACGATCTGCTCACGCGTGATGTCTGCCATGATGAAATTCTCCGTGCCTTATCAGTCAGGTAGTCTTTTGGGTTGGTTGTGGCGCATGACGCGCCGGATGGAGGGCTACTTCCCCTCGCGCTCCTTCGCGGCGAGGAGGTAGACGAGGTTCTGCGCGGGAGCGGCGAGCAGCGCGACGAAGTTCTGCAGCGGCGCTTGCAGCGTCGCGAGCAGCGTGGCGCGGAGCTCGTTCTTGCCGGGCATCGTCGCGAGCTGGTTCTCGACGCCGTTCGCGTCGAGCAGCGCGCCCTCGATGAGGCCGGCCTTGATGAGGAGCTTGTCCCCCGCGGCGGGGTCCTTCTTGAAGGCCTTCACCACCTTGGCGGCGGCGCTGGGGTCTTCGTAGCTCCAGGCGATGCCCGTCATCCCGACGAGCACGTCGTCGAGCTTCGCCTTGTACGGCGCGTCCTTCAGGGCGTGCTTGACGAGCGTGTTCTTGCAGACCTTGTACTCGACGCCGGCCTTGCGGAACTCGGCGCGGAGCCGGGTGACGTGCTCCACCGTCATCCCCTTGAAGTCGAGGAAGACGGCCGCGGTCATCTTGTCGAAGCGGGCCTTGATCTGCCCGATTTGAGCGTCTTTCGTGGCGCGGATCATGGCTGGCTATGCCTCTTCGGCCTGGCTCACGAAGTGAGCGGGGTCGATCTTGATGCCGGGGCCCATCGTCGAGGAGACGGTGATGCTCCTCAGGTAGGCGCCCTTGGCGGTCGAGGGCTTCTGCCGGACGAGCGCCGTGATGAGCGCGTTCGCGTTGTCCGACAGGGCCTGCTCGTTGAAGGAGACCTTGCCGATGCGGGCATGCACGATGCCCGCCTTCTCGACGCGGTACTCGATCTTGCCGCCCTTGGCGTCCCTCACCGCGTTGGCCAGGTCGAACGTGACCGTGCCGACCTTCGGGTTGGGCATGAGGCCGCGGGGCCCGAGGACGCGACCGAGCTTGCCCACGGCGCCCATCATGTCGGGCGTCGCGATCACGCGGTCGAAGTCCAGGAACCCTTCGGAGACCTTGGCGACCAGGTCGTCGCTCCCGGCGAAATCGGCGCCGGCCTCGCGGGCCTCGCGCTCTTTCTCGCCCTTGGCGAAGACGAGGACGCGGACGGTCTTTCCGGTCCCGTGCGGCAGAACGATCGCTCCGCGAACCATCTGATCGGCGTGCTTGGGATTCACGCCCAGACGGACCGCGAGGTCGACCGTCTCGTCGAACTTGGCGAACTTGGCCTTCTTGACGAGGGCGCACGCCTCTTCGACGCTGTACTTGCGTGCCGGGTCGACCAGCTTGGTGACCGCGGCACGATTTTTCGGGATCTTCGCCATTCTCCTCCTTCTCGGCTTTTCTAGCCTCCCACCGGTGGGTCCGAGGAAAGGGTCCTCAGGGTCGGTGGTGCCTTGTGGACTGCTCGATCAGTCCACGACCTCGATGCCCATCGAGCGCGCGGTCCCGCGGACGGTCCGCATGGCCGACTCGATGTCGGTGCAGTTCATGTCGCCGATCTTCTGCGCGGCGAGCTCGCGCACCTGCTTCACGGTGACCTGGCCGACCTTCTGCTTGTTGGGCTCCTTCGAGCCGGAGCCGGGCTTCTTGCCCGTCGGCAGGCCGGCGGCCTTCTTCAGCAGGACGCTCACCGGCGGCGTCTTCAGGAGCATGCTGAAGGAGCGGTCGGTGTAAATCGTCAGGACGACCGGGATCGTCATGTCGCTGTTGGCGGTCTTGGAGTTGAACTCCTTGCAGAACGCCATGATGTTGATGCCGTGCGGGCCGAGCGCCGGGCCGACGGGGGGCGCGGGGCTGGCCTTGCCGGCCTGGAGCTGCAGCTTGACGATGCCTGAGACTTTCTTCGCCATGACGATTCCTCTGCTCCTACGGGGGGCCGCGACGGGCGCGGTCCGTAGTCGACGCACGGGCCCTCTTCGCGGGCCCCTTTTTCGCGGGAGCGTGCAGTTAGCACGCCGCCGCGCAAGGACAACTAAACCCTCTTCTCCACCTGGGCGAAATCCAGCTCGACCGGAGTCGCTCGCCCGAAAATCGACACCTTGACCCGGAGCTTCTGCTTGTCCGGCTTGACCTCTTCGACCGTGCCCGAGAAGTTCGCGAACGCCCCGTCGATGACGCGAATCTCGTCGCCGGCCTCGAAGGAGACCCGCGGCTTCGGCTTGACCGCTCCCTCCACGATGCTCTTCCGCAGCTCGTCGATCTGGGGGGGAGCGACCTCCCGCGGCTTCTGGTCGCCGATGAAGCCGGTGACCTTCGGGGTGTCCTTGACGAGGTGCCAGACCTCCTCGGTCATCTCCATCTCGACGAAGATGTAGCCGGGGAAGCTCGTCTTCTGGCGGGTGCGGCTCTTTCCGCCGGCGCGTTGCTCGGTGACCGTCTCGGTCGGGATGAGCACCTCGCCGAAGCGGTCCTCCATGTGGTGCTCCTTGATGCGCTGGAGGAGGGCCTCTTTGACCTTCGCCTCGTAGCCCGAGTAGGTCTGGATGACGAACCACTTCTTGGCCATGACGTCTCAGCTTCCCCCGTACACGAGATTGGTGAGAAACCCCCAGAACCTGTCCATCAGCGCGAAGAAGACGGTGGAGACGATGGTGGTGACGATCACCACGAACGTGCCGTTCGTCACCTCGGTCCGCGAGGGCCAGGTGACCTTCGACATCTCCGTCGCGACTTCTTCCGCGAGGCGGCGCGCTCGCGTCCGGTACCAGTAGTAGACCGCCGCCAGGGCGCCGACGAGGGCCGAGACGGGCATCACGATCTCGTCGCGAGGCTCGCCCACCCAGGGCTTCCAGCTCTGCGCCTTGAACCAGGCGAAGCCCAGGATCTTCGACATCAGGAAGGCGATGCCGATCGCGGCCGCGAAGTAGAAGGCGTAGACGAAGCGCTGCGTGCCGAGCTGCGAGGGCGAAGCCGCGCCGACCTGGGCCACGTCGTGGACCTCGTCGTCGACCTTCGCGCCCGCGTCCGCCGCGAAAGGCGCGCCCGCGGAGGCCTCGTCGGCAGGCATCTCCTGCTCGGGCTCCTCTTCGGCTTTCTCTCGCTTGACGTCTTCTTCGGTGGCCATCTTCGTTCTCTACGAGGCTCGTGACTGACGCGGGGCAGGGGCTGGGGGGCTCGAACCCACGACCTGCGGATTTGGAATCCGCTGCTCTACCAACTGAGCTAAACCCCTATTCCCGGGCGGGGAGCCGCGATGGCTCGAGGTCCGGGCTCACTTCGTCTCCTTGTGGACCGTGTGGCGCTTGCAGGTGGGGCAGTACTTCTTCAACGTCAGCTGCCCCTTGAGGTCCGCTTTGCGCGTGGTCCGGTAGTTCCTCGATTCACACTCCGTGCAGGCGAGAGAGACACGGGTTCTCTCCGCCATGCGAGCTCAAGCCAGGATCTTGGTGACGATGCCGGCGCCGACGGTGCGGCCGCCTTCGCGGATGGCGAAGCGCTGCAGCGCCACCGGCGTGATCATCTCGATGGTCATCTTCGTGTTGTCGCCCGGCATGACCATCTTGGTCCCCTCCGGCAGCGACACCGTGCCCGTCACGTCCGTCGTCCGCATGTAGAACTGCGGCCGGTAGTTCGTGAAGAACGGCGTGTGACGCCCGCCCTCCTCCTTCTTCAGGACGTACACCTCCGACTCGAACTTCGTGTGCGGAGTCACCGCCCCCGGCTTGCTCAGCACCTGGCCGCGCTCGATCTCGTGCTTCTCGATGCCGCGAATCAGCGCCCCGATGTTGTCGCCCGCCTGCCCCTGATCGAGCAGCTTGCGGAACATCTCCACGCCCGTCACGACCACCTTCCGCGTGTCCGCGAAGCCGACGATCTCCACCTCTTCGCCCACCTTGATGACCCCGCGCTCCACGCGACCCGTCGCCACCGTACCGCGGCCCTTGATCGAGAACACGTCCTCGACCGCCATCAGGAACGGCTTGTCCACGTCACGGACCGGGTCCGGGATCTTCGTGTCCAGCGCGTTCAAGAGCTCCGCGATCGACTTCTCCCACTTCTCGTCGCCGTTGAGCGCCGGAAGCGCCGCGCCACGAACGACCGTCGCGTTGTCCCCGTCGAACTTGTACTTGTTGAGGAGCTCGCGCACCTCCATCTCGACGAGGTCCAGCATCTCCGGGTCGTCCACCGCGTCGCACTTGTTCAGGAACACGACGATGTGGTTGAGACCCACCTGCCGCGCCAGCAGCACGTGCTCGCGCGTCTGCGGCATCACCGAGTCCAGCGCCGACACCACCAGGATCGCGCCGTCCATCTGCGCCGCCCCGGTGATCATGTTCTTGATGTAGTCCGCGTGACCCGGGCAATCGACGTGCGCGTAGTGGCGCTTCTCGCTCTCGTACTCCACGTGGGCCACCGCGATCGTCACCGTCTTCGTGTCGTCGCGGACCGTCCCGCCCTTCGCGATGTCCTTGTAGCTGATCGGCTTCGCGAGGTTCTTCTTCGACTGAACCTTCACCAGCGCGGCCGTCAGCGTCGTCTTCCCGTGGTCGATGTGACCGATGGTGCCGACGTTCACGTGGGGCTTGTTGCGGACGAATTTCTCTTTCGCCATGACCGGTTCCTCTTCCTCTCAGCTTCCCTTGACCTTGGCGACGATCTCTTCCTGAATCGCAGGAGGCACCGGCGCGTAATTCGAGAACTGCATCGTCGACGTCCCGCGGCCCTGCGTCATCGTGCGCAGGTCCGTCACGTAACCGAACATCGTCGCCAGCGGGACCTCGGCGTCGATGACCTGCGCGTTGCCGCGCTGGGCCATGCCCAGGATGCGACCACGGCGCGAGTTGAGGTTGCCGATGACGTCGCCCAGGTACTGCTCGGGGACGACGACCTCGATCTTCATGATCGGCTCGAGCAGCACCATCCCGGCGCGCTTCGCGCCCTCCTGGAAGCACAGCGACGCGGCGACCTCGAAGGCCTGCGCGCTCGAGTCGACCTCGTGGTAGCTGCCGTCGGTGACGCGCGCGAGCATGTCGACCAGCGGGTACCCGGCGAGGACGCCGCGGTTCATCGCCTCCTTCACGCCCTTCTCGATCGCCGGAATGAACTCCTTCGGGATCACGCCGCCGACGATGTCGTTCTCGAAGACGAAGCCCGCGCCGCGCTCACCCGGCTCGATCTCCATCACGACGTGGCCGTACTGACCGCGACCGCCCGACTGCTTCGCGTACTTGTACTCGCAGTGGGCCTTCTTCGAGATGGCCTCGCGGTAGGCGACCTCGGGCTTGCCGATGTTCGACTCGACCTTGAACTCGCGCTTCAGGCGGTCGACGATGATCTCGAGGTGGAGCTCGCCCATCCCGCTGATGATCGTCTGCCCCGACTCTTCGTCGGTGTGCATGCGGAACGACGGGTCCTCCGCCGCGAGCTTCTGCAGGCCGACGCCGAGCTTCTCGACGTCGACCTTCGTCTTCGGCTCGATGG
The DNA here is from genome assembly GCA_050012715.1 of Polyangiaceae bacterium. Taxonomy (GTDB): domain Bacteria; phylum Myxococcota_A; class Polyangia; order Polyangiales; family Polyangiaceae; genus Palsa-1150. The sequence goes on along the minus strand of JBEKGQ010000389.1, from coordinate 4,841 downwards.
CGATCGAGATGACCGGCACCGGGAAGATCATCTCCTCGAGCAGGATCGGGTGCTTCTCGTCGCAGAGCGTGTCGCCCGTGCGCGTGTCGCGTAAACCGACCGCCGCGTAGATGTTGCCCGAGTCGGCCTCCTGCACCTCTTCGCGCTTGTTCGCGTGCATGCGGAGGATGCGGCCGATGCGCTCGCGCTTGTCGCGCGTGGAGTTGCTCACCATCGTCCCGCTCTGCACCTTGCCGGAGTAGACGCGGAAGAAGGTGAGGTTGCCGTGCGGGTCGTTCAAGATCTTGAACGCGAGCGCGCTGAACGGCTCGTCGTCCGACGCCCGGCGCGTGATCTCGGGGCGGTCCTTCTTGAGGACGTCCTTCCCCTTCACCGGCGGGATGTCGACCGGCGAGGGCAGGTAGTTGACGACCGCGTCGATCATCATCTGCACGCCCTTGTTCTTGAAGGCGGAGCCGCAGATGACGGGCACGAGGCGGAAGTTGATGGTGCCGAAGCGGAGCGCGCGCTGGAACATCGGCTCGGTGACCTGGGCCGCCTTGCCCTCGAGGTAGAGGGCCATGATCTCGTCGTCGACGTCGGCGCAGGACTCGACGAGCTTGTCGCGCCACTCCTTCGCTATTTTCTGGAACTCGGCCGGGATGTCGATCCACTCGAACTTCTGGCCCTTCGACTCCTCGTCGAAGACCGCCGCCTTCATCTTGATGAGGTCGATGATGCCGCGGTGCTTGTCTTCCTCGCCGAGCGGCCACTGGATGGGGACCGGGTTCGTGCCGAGGCGTTCCTTCATGCTGTTGACGCACATGAGGAAGTCGGCGCCGACCTTGTCCATCTTGTTCATGAACGCGACGCGCGGGACGCGGTACTTGTCCGCCTGGCGCCACACCGTCTCGCTCTGCGGCTCGACGCCGTTGCCGCCGTCGAACACCGCGACCGCGCCGTCGAGGACGCGGAGGCTCCGCTCGACCTCGATCGTGAAGTCGACGTGGCCGGGGGTGTCGATGATGTTGATGCGGTGGGTGACGCCGGCGAAGGGGCCCTCCTCCGGCTTCCAGAAGCAGTTCGTCGCCGCGGAGGTGATCGTGATCCCGCGCTCCTGCTCCTGGATCATGTAATCCATGGTCGCGGCGCCTTCGTGGACCTCGCCGATCTTGTAGTTCACGCCCGTGTAATAGAGAACGCGCTCGGTCGTCGTCGTCTTGCCCGCGTCGATGTGGGCCATGATGCCGATGTTGCGGGTTCTTTCGAGCGGATACTCGCGGGACACGGGAAAGCTCCTGGGGGACTCGGTAGGGGCGGGATGAGGTTCGCAGACGCAGGATGCACGAAACCCTCTCTGGCCCTGCCCTTCCTCGATTTGGAAGAGCGCCGCGTGAGCGGCTGACCCAGAGAGGGTGTCGGGGTACTGCGTTTCCCTCGTAGGGCGCGAGTAACCCGATCCTTATGTCGGCTTGTTCATCTCGTCGTGGTTACCACCGGTAGTGGGCGAACGCCTTGGTCGCCTCGGCCATCTTGTGCGTGTCGTCCTTCTTCTTCACGGCGTTGCCGCGGCCGTTTGCCGCGTCGAGGAACTCGGCCGCGAGGCGCTCGCGCATCGTCTTCTCGCCGCGGCTGCGCGCGTACGAGACGAGCCAGCGCATGGCGAGAGTGACGCGACGCTCGGGACGGACCTCGACCGGGACCTGGTAGGTCGCGCCGCCGACGCGCCGGCTCTTCACTTCGAGCTTGGGCTTCACGTTGTCGAGCGCCTTGCGGAAGACGTCGAGGGGCTCTTCCTTGTGGCGCTCCTTGATGATGTCGAGCGCCCCGTAGAGGATCCCCTCGGCCACCGACTTCTTGCCGCCGTACATCAGCGAGCTGCAGAACTTGGTGACGAGCTTGTCCTTGAACTTGGGGTCCGGGATGATGCGGCGCTTGGGGACTTCGCGGCGGCGGGGCATGTTCCTGATCCTCCCTTACGCCTTGGGGCGCTTGACGCCGTACTTGGAGCGCTTGCGGTTGCGGTTGACCTTGTTGGTCGACGACGGGCCGATGGCGCCCGAGGCGTCGAGCGTTCCGCGGACGACGTGGTAGCGGACACCCGGGAGGTCCTTCACGCGGCCCCCGCGGATGAGCACGACCGAGTGCTCCTGCAGGTTGTGGCCTTCGCCGGGGATGTAGCTCGTCACTTCCATCCCGTTGGTGAGGCGAACGCGGCAGACCTTGCGGAGGGCCGAGTTCGGCTTCTTCGGCGTGGTCGTGTAGACGCGGACGCAGACGCCGCGCTTCTGCGGGCAGGCCTTGAGCGCGGGCGACGCGGTCTTCACGCGCGCCGCGAGCCGGCCATGACGGATCAGTTGATTGATAGTGGGCATCGCTCGGGTTCCGCGCACACCTCGGGTAGGCCCGGGGCGCGAGGGAGGCGCACTTTACTTGTGGGGGTCTTTCTGTCAAGGCCGATGGCATGCCGCTCGACACGCCCCTCGGGATGGGTCCGGAGGAGGTCCGGCAGGTGCTCGCCCCCCTCCGGCACGACTTTTCGGTCGCCCTCTGGGCGCCGGGGAACGCGTTTGCCGTGGGGGCGGTCATCCGGGTGGCGCACAGCTTTCTGGCCCGGGAGGTCTTCGTCGTCGGCGGCGGGGAGTGGTACCCGAAGGGCTCGATGGGGATGGAGAAATACGAGTCGGTCGTGCGGCTGCCGGACGCGAAGGCCCTCTTCGGGGCGACGGAGGGGAGGCCGCTCTGGGCGCTCGAGCGGGAGCGGGCGAGGAGGAGCGTGCACGCCGTGGAGGGGTTCCCGCCGGGGGTGGTCTTCGTGCTGGGAAGCGAGCGGTTCGGGGTGCCGCCGGAGGTGCTGGAGCGGGCCGACGAGGTCGTGGCGATCCCGCTCTACGGGGTGAACAACTCGCTGCCGGTGACGGTGGCGGCCGGGATCGTGATGAACGAGTGGGCGCGGCGGCGGTACCGGAACGGGACGGTGGTCTGAGGGGCGGTGGGACCAGCCCATCCGGGGCTCATGCGAGGGTATCCCCGGCGCAAGCCGTGGGATGAGGCGCTCCGGCGAACCCTTTGGGCGAGCCTTCGCGCGGGATACCCGGGGCACGCGACCCTTTGGGCGAACGTTCGCGCGGGATGCCCCGGTCATGCGACGCCTCGGGCGAACCATCGCGTGGGATTACCCCGGTCATGCGACGCCTCGGGCGAACCATGGCGTGCGAAGAACGGTTCATGCGACGCGTTGGGCGAACCATCGCGTGGGATGAACGGCTCATGCGACGCCTCGGGCGAGCCATCGCGTGCGATGGTCCGCCCAAAGGGCAGCAAAGCCCGGTCCTTGCGTGGGATGAAGCGACCAAGGCGTGCAAGGAGCGGGGTCTCCCGTCGAAGGAATCAGCCATGGCGCGCGAGGCTCGGGTCTTTGTCCGCAAAGGCTCGCCCATGGGGTGCAAGGGGCTCTCGTAGCGGGCAAAGGCGGCTTTCTTGGCCTGAAGCGCGGGCCGCCATAGTGTCGGACAAGGTAGGCATCATGTCCGATCAACGACTTGCGGCGTGCGCGGAGTTCCCCAACGACAACCCTGGGCTCCATCGCGGGGCCATCTGGTATTGCGCGGACGTCATCGGGGCCGCGGTCTGCGAACGACCCGAGACGCTCATCGTCGCGACCCGGGTCTGGGCGGACGAGCCACCGCCGCCGGTTGAAGTGGCGAGCGAGCCTGCGACGGATCCGACGCCCCCCGTCCTCGAAGCCGACGACGACGTGGACGACATCGAGATCGTCGAGACGCTCGCCTTCGACGACACGATCGACGAGTCGCCCCTGCCTCCGCCCCTGCCGGAGTCGGAGCCCGAGGTCATCGTCGCCGCGGTCGAGAGCGTCGCCCCTCCGCCGGCCGACGACCCCTTCGTCATGCTCGTCGCGGTGCTCGAGGACGTCGCGCGCAACGCCGGCGCCGACGACGCGACGCTCGCGACCCTCGCTTGCCTCCTCGGACGCACGCGCCTGGGCGCTGGCGCACCCGAGGGCCACGCCACGCTCCGCGCCCAGGCCCTCGCGTGGCAGGGCATCCTCCGCGGCGAGAGCGAGGACTTCACCGCGTGCGGCGCGGGCATGCTCGACGAGTGGTGCGCGGCGCTCGTCGCCGGCGTGCTCGGACAAAACACGCGCGCCGACGGGCTCAAGCGTGAGCTCCGCCGGCGCGGGGTGGCCGCTTTCGGCCTGGTCGAGCAAGCGGCGTAGAGCCGGCTTACTCCTCGTTGACCGCGGTGAGGGCCGTCTCGGTCGGACGCGGCGGAGGCGGCGCGTACCGCTCCTCGTCGCCCTCGACGACGACCTTGAGCTGCTTGTAGGCAGCGAGGCCGGTGCCGGCCGGGATGAGCCGACCCATGATGACGTTCTCCTTGAGGCCGCGGAGGTAGTCGACCTTGCCCGAGACGGCGGCTTCGGTGAGCACCTTCGTGGTCTCCTGGAACGAGCTCGCGCTGATGAACGACTCGGTCGAGAGGCTCGCCTTCGTGATGCCGAGGAGCAGCGGCTCCGCGACCGAGGGCTTGCCGCCCTTCTCGATGACGCGCTGATTCTCGCGCTCGAAGATGTACTTCTCGACCTGCTCGTCGATGAGGAAGTTCGTGTCCCCCACGTCCTTGATGCGGACGCGGCGGAGCATCTGCCGAACGATGACCTCGATGTGCTTGTCGTTGATGGCGACGCCCTGCAGGCGGTAAACCTGCTGGATCTCGTTGACGAGGTACGCCGCCAGCTCCTTCTCGCCCTTCACCCGGAGGATGTCGTGCGGGTTGGCCGGTCCGTCCATCAGCGGCTCGCCCGCGCGAACGCGGTCGCCCGGCTGAACCTGGATGTGCTT
>JBEKGQ010000388.1:0-6834 GCA_050012715.1 Polyangiaceae bacterium | reverse complement strand
GATCCCCTCGGACCGGGCGACGTGGGGGACGACCGAGGCGATCACGAAGCAGAACGAGGAGTACCTGCGCGCGGTGCTCGACAAGGCGGCCGCGAGCCCGACGAGCCCGGTCGAGAAGAAGATCGGCGACTACTACGCCGCGTGCACCGACGAGGCGGGCATCGAGAAGGCCGGCGCGGCTCCGATGAAGCCGCTGCTCGGCGTCGTCGGCAAGGTGAGGGACGCGCGCACGCTCGCGCAGGCCATCATCGCGCTCCACGCGGACGACGTGTTCCCGCTCTTCGGCATCGCCGCGCAGCAGGACTACAAGGACGCGACGCTGATGATCGCGGGCCTCGATCAGGACGGCCTGGGCCTGCCCGACCGCGACTACTACCTGAAGGACGACGGCAACCTGAAGGAGGTGCGCGACTTCTACGTGGCGCACGTCGGGCGGATGCTCGGCCTCACCGGGATGAAACCGGCGGAGGTGAAGGCCGCGGTCGAGGACGTCCTCCGCATCGAGACGAAGATCGCGAAGCTGCAGCAGGACAAGGTGACGCGTCGCGATCCGTACAAGGTCTACCACCCGGTGGACCGCGCGGGCCTCGCCGGGATGGCGAAGACGTTCCCGTGGGACGCGTACTTCGCCGGCCTCGGCTTCCCGGGCATCCAGGCGATCTCGGTGAACGACGCGGGGTACTTCACCGGCATCGACGCGCTGATGCACGAGGAGAAGGCGCCCGCGTGGCGGCACTACCTCACGTGGCAGGTGGCGCGCGCGAAGGCGAAGCTCCTCTCGAAGGCGTTCGTCGACGAGGCGTTCGCGATGCGGTCGAAGCTCACCGGGCAGAAGGAGATCGAGCCGCGGTGGAAGCGCTGCGTGCGGAGCGTCGACGGCGCGCTGGGGGAGCTCCTGGCGCAGCCCTACGTGGCGGCGAAGTTCGCGGGGGACTCGAAGGACCGGGCCCGGTCGCTGGTGGTGGCCATCCACGAGGCCCTGCGCGGCGAGCTGACGGGGCTCGCGTGGATGGACGAGGCGACGCGCAAGGCGGCGCTCGTGAAGCTGGAGCACCTCCATCACGAAAAGGTCGGCTACCCGGACAAGTGGCGGTCGTACGACTTCGAGGTGACGCGCGGCGCCTACGCGGCGGACGCGATGGCCGCGCAGCGGTTCGAGCTGCACCGGGATCTGGCGAAGGTGGGAAAGCCGGTGGACCGGACGGAGTGGGGGATGACGCCGCCGACGGTGAACGCCTACTACGACCCGTCGATGAACGAGATCGTGCTGCCGGCGGGCGAGCTGCAGCCGCCGTTCTTCTCGCGCGAGTTCTACGCGCCGGTGAACATCGGCGACGAGGGGGCGAACACGATCGGCCACGAGCTGACGCACGGCTTCGACGACGAGGGGAGCCAGTTCGACGGCGACGGGAACCTCCGCGACTGGTGGACGAAGGAGACGAAGGCGAAGTTCGACGACGCGACGAAGTGCGTGCAGGCGCAGTACTCGGGCTACGAGGCGGTCCCCGGGGTGAAGCTCAACGGGGAGCTGACGTCGGGGGAGAACATCGCGGACATCGGCGGGGTGAAGCTCGGGTACGCGGCGCTGATGGCGTGGGCGCAGGCGCATCCCGAGGAGCACCGCGCGGTGGAGGGCTTCACCGATCCCCAGCTGTTCTTCCTGGCGTACGCGCAGGGGTGGTGCTCGAAGGAGACGCCGCAGTTCCTGGAGATGCTCGCGCGGACGAACCCGCATGCGCCTCCGCGGTGGCGGGTCAACGGGCCGATGGCGGATGTGCCCGCGTTTGCGCAGGCTTATCAGTGCAAGGCGGGGACGCCGATGAACAACGGGAAGGTGTGCTCGGTCTGGTGAGTCGGGACTCCGCTCGCGACCGCGAGACTGCCCCATGGGGCATTTTGCTCCACGCTGACGGCTGACAGGCCCAGCGTTTTCACGCGCCCCACGCCGTCCCGAAGGTGGCGCGCGGCCTGCAGTGGGTGCGCACTCCGGCCGTCGGAAGACTCGCTTCCTGTCTCGCAATCCGTCAGCCGGCGCGGCTTCACGTACGAGGAGACCAGGGCAGGGATGGACGCCACATCGAAGGTTCCTTTCGGCATCGACGGACTCGACGACGTTCTGCGCGGCGGGCTCCCGCGCGGGCGCCTCTTCCTGCTCAAGGGGAATCCCGGCGTGGGAAAGACGACGCTGGCGCTCCAGTTTCTCCTCGAGGGAGCCAGGGCCGGGGAGCGCGGCCTCTACATCACGCTGTCGGAGACGACGGAGGAGCTGAGCGACGTCGCGGGCTCGCACGGATGGTCGCTCGACGGGCTCGCGCTCTACGAGCTGAAGGCGGCCGACGTTCAGCACCTCACCGAGACGCAGTACACGATGTACCAGCCCTCGGAGATCGAGCTGAGCGAGGCGATGCGCACGCTGCTCGAGGAGGTGGAGCGCGTGAAGCCCGACCGCGTCGTCTTCGACTCGCTCTCCGAGATCCGCCTGCTCGCCAGTCAAGCGCTCCGCTACCGGCGGCAGATCCTCGCTCTGAAGAACTACTTCGCGGACAAGAAGTGCACGGTCCTGCTCCTCGACGACCACAGCGGCCAGGAGTCCGACCAGCACGTCGAGAGCCTCGTGCACGGCGTCCTCGCCCTCGAACGCCACGTGCCGGTCTACGGAGGCACGCGCCGGCGGCTGGAGATCAGCAAGCTTCGCGGCGTCAGCTACCGCGACGGGTTCCACGACTACGTCCTCGAGCGCGGCGGCCTCCGGGTCTTTCCCCGGCTCATCGCGGCCGAGCACCGGCCCGGGTTCCAGCACGAGCGGGTGCCGAGCGGCGTCTCCGCGCTCGACGAGCTGCTCGGCGACGGCCTCGATCGCGGGACCGCGACGCTGGTCGTCGGCCCCGCCGGCTCCGGCAAGTCGTCGCTGGCCGCCCAGTACTGCGTGTCGGCGGCGGAGCGCGGCGAGCATGCGGCGGTCTTCGCCTTCGACGAGGGGCTTCCGACGCTCTTCGCGCGCGCCGAGAGCCTGGGGATGCCGCTCCGCAAGCACCTGGAGAGCGGGCGCATCGTCGTCCGCCAGGTCGATCCGGTCGAGATATCGCCGGGCCAGCTCGCGCACGAGATGCGCGTCGCGGTGGAGCGTGAGCACGCGCGCGTCGTGGTCCTCGACAGCCTCACCGGGTACCTCAACGCGATGCCCGACGACAAATACCTCCTGCCGCAGCTCCACGAGCTGCTCGCCTACCTCGCGCAGAACGGCATCGTGACGATCCTCGTGGCCACCCAGCACGGGCTCGTCGGGAACATGACGTCGCAGGTCGACGCGAGCTACCTCGCCGACTCCGTCATCCTCCTCCGGTACTACGAGGCGATGGGGTCGGTGCGCAACGCCATCTCCGTCGTCAAGAAGCGCAGCGGGGCCCACGAGCGCACCATTCGCGAGTTCTCGCTCGGCAGCGGCGGCATCACCATCGGCAAGCCCCTCCGCGACTTTCACGGCGTGCTCACCGGCATACCGACGTACACGGGGAAGGCGGAGGTCCAGGCGAGGGACGAAGGTGGTGACCGGAGCTGACCCCCGCGAAGAGCGCGTGCTCGTGTTCGCCATGTTCGGCGCGGACGCGGCGCACACCGCGCGGCTTCTGGCGTCCGCCGGCGTCGCGTGCAAGGTCTGTCCGGACGTCGGCGCGCTCTGCGCCGAAATCGAGGAAGGCGCGGGGGCCGTGTTCCTCGCCGAGGAGACGCTGCTCCCCGCCGTCGGGCGCGCGCTCCTCGAGTGCGTCGACCGGCAGCCGCTGTGGTCGGATCTGCCCATCGTCGTGAGCGTCGTGGAGCGAGAGCTCATCGGCTCCGGCTACGGCCTCGTCGCGGCGCTCGGCCAGCGGGCCAACGTGATGCTCCTCGAGCGTCCGGTGAACGCGCGCGCCATGGTGCGCGCCGTCGAGAGCGCCCTCCGCAGCCGCCGCCGGCAGTACCAGGCGCGCGATCTCGTCGAGGCGCTCGGCCGCGAGCGCGACGTGGCGGAGAACAGCAGCCGCGCGAGGGACGAGTTCCTGGCCACGCTGTCGCACGAGCTCCGCACCCCGCTCAACGCGATCCTCGGCTGGACGCGCATGCTCCGCGGCGACGTGCTCGACGCCGCGAAGCGGGAGCGCGCGCTCGCGACGGTGGAACGAAACGCCGTCGCCCAGACGAAGCTCATCGAGGATCTGCTCGACGTCTCGCGCGCCGCGGCCGGCAAGCTCCAGCTGTCGATGCGCTCGATGGATCCGGCCGACGCGGTGCAGTCGGCGCTCGACGCGGTGCGGCCGGCGGCCCAGGCCAAGGGCGTGCGTCTGGCGAGCGGCGGCGTCGACCCCGCGGCCGGCCCGGTGGTGGGGGACCGGGCGCGGCTCGAGCAGGTGATGTGGAACCTGCTCAACAACGCCATAAAGTTCACGCCCGCCGGAGGCAACGTCCGGGTCTCGCTCGGCCGCCGGGACCGGGACGCCGAGATCGTGGTGGACGACGACGGCATCGGCATCTCGCCGGAGTTCCTGCCGTACGTGTTCGAGCGCTTCCGCCAGGCCGACGCCTCGTCGACCCGCGCCTACGGCGGCCTGGGCATCGGCCTGTCGATCGTGAAGAGCGTCGTCGAGCTTCACGGGGGCTCGGTCGTCATCGCAAGCGCGGGCTCCGGCCTCGGGACGACGTGCCGGGTCCGGATCCCGCTCGCGCTCGGGGCCGAGGCGAGCCTCATGGCGGGGTCGTCGCCGCCGCACCTCGAGCCGTCGAGCCTCCTGTCGGGCGTCCGCGTCCTCGTCGTCGACGACGACCCCGAGGCCGCCGAGCTGATGAAGCACGTGCTGCAATCCGGGGGAGCCACCGTCGTCACCGCGGGCTCGGCGGCGGCGGGCTACGAGATCCTCGTCGCGCAGCACCCCGACGTGCTCGTCTCGGACATCGGCATGCCGGACGAGGACGGCCTGGCGTTCATCCGGCGCGTGCGCTCGCTGCCGTCGGCGCGGATCCCGGCCGTCGCGGTCACCGCCTACGCGAGCGCGGAGGACCGCACGCGCGCCCTGGTCGCAGGGTTCGACCGGCACGTGACGAAGCCGATCGAGCCGGGCGAGATCGTCGGCCTCGTCGAGACGCTCGCGCCGAAGCGGGCGGCCGCGTCCTGAGCTGTCGCAGAGCACGGTTCCGTCGTCGCGCTCGTCCGCAAACCGTACGGGCCGTCGTTCCCCGCCGACGAGTCGCCTCCAGCGCGGACGCCGGGGCTGCGAGACTGTCTCCGTCGGAGGAACCCATGATCCGCCCATCCGTCCGAGCCGTCGCATGACCCGGAAGGAACAGCGACCCGGCACGTCATGGGGGCCCATCCTGGCCGGCGCCGCGTTCATCGGCGTCCTCGACCTCGTCATCACCTGGTTCGTCGTGCGCTGAGGAGGATCTGAGCCATGGGAAACGTCGGCATCACCGAGCTACTCATCCTCGGGGTCGTCGGGCTCGTCGTGCTGGGCGGCGTCGTCGCGTTCGTCGTGACGACGGTCGCCGTCGCGCGTCGGCAACGGTAGCCGTTTCGCGAAGAACATGAACATGACCGGGACGAGAAACAACGACAGGACGGTCGACGACGTGAGCCCCCCCACGACCGAAAGGGCCAGCGGCTGGTTCGCCTCCGAGCCGCGCTCGAGACCCATGGCCGTCGGGGTGAGGCCGATGACCGTCGCCAGGCTGGTCATGGCGATGGGCACGAAGCGCGATCGCGCGGCGGCGACGATGGCGTCCACCTTCTCGGCGCCCTCGTCGACGAAGCGGCGGTTCGCGTCATCCACCAGCAGGATGCCGTTGGACACGGCGATCCCGATGACCATGAGGATGCCCATGAGCGCCGTGATGGAGAAGCCCTGCCCCGCCGCCATGAGCGCGAGGACGATCCCGACGAGCGACACCGGGATGGTGAACAGCATCACGAACGGCAGCCGCAGCGACTTGAACTGCGAGGCCATGATCATGAAGACGACCATCACCGCGAGCCCCAGCGCGAGGCCGAGGCCGCCGAACGTCGTGCGCATCAGGGCGACCTGGCCCACGTACTGCCACGGGATGTGCTCCGTGCGCGGGTCACGACGGAGCGCGCGCTCGAGGTCGTCCGCGGCCGAGCCGATGTCACGATGCTCGGTCTGCATGAGGATGTGCGCCACGCGCTCCAGGTGGTTGCGCTCGACCGCGACCGGCCCGAGCGCGCGCCGGACGTCGCCGTACGCGCGCAGGAGGACGGCCTGACCCGTCGCGTTGATGCGGACCGGCAGGGCGCCGAGCGACTGGGTGTCCTGGACCTGGGACGAGTCGTACGAGGTGACGACGTAGTACGACTGGCCGTTGTTGGAGTCGATCCACACCCCGGGCGTGTTGATGTTCCCCAGCGTCGCCTGGAGCGTCGTCTCCGCCGCTTCCCTCTCGTTCGTGCCGACCAGGCCCGCCATCTCGCGGTTCGTGTCGACGTGCACCTCCGGGTAGTCGTTCTGGAGCGAGACCTTGACGTCGCGCACGCCGTCGACGGTGCGCGCCACGTCCGCCACCGCCTGGGCCTCCTCGTTCAGCTCGGCCAGGTTGTCGTCGTGCACCTCGACCACGAACGGCGCGGTGTACCCGTTGGCGAAGACGCTCGCGACGAGGCCGCCCGGGTACTGGAGCACCTCGACACCCGGGAAGTCCCTCGTGACGATGGCGCGGATCCTCACCGCGAGGTCCGCCTGCGACATCGTGCGCTGCTCCGCGTCCGAGAAGGCGAGCTGCAGCGTGCCGGTGTTCGGCGCCACGTTGGTGTTCGTGAGCAGAGCGCGCGCGTTCTGGGGCATGCCGTTG
>JBEKGQ010000387.1:0-6837 GCA_050012715.1 Polyangiaceae bacterium | reverse complement strand
CTCCAGCACCGCCGCCCGGTCGGCCGACACGCCGCGCGCCCGCTCGACCGCCGGACCGGCGGCCCGCTTGAGCGTCGTCCCCCCCAGGGCGGCCAGCGCGGCCGCGAGGGCCGCCGGCAACGCCGGCACCCCGACGCGCGCCTGGGGAGGCACGACGTCGCCCGCCGAAGCCCCGCGCGGCCGGGGGATACCCAGGCCCGGCTGCCGCACGCGTCCGTCGAACGCCTGGAGACCCGCCCCCGCCCCTCCGACGAGCAGCTGCACGGGGCCGAGAAAGACCCCCGCCGACTCTGCCGCCGCGACGAGCACCGCCGTGACGACCGCGTCGACCGCGTTCCCCCGCACCAGCGCCTCGCGCGCGGCCTGGGCGACGTGTGCCTCCGAGCCTCCCGCAGCCCGCTTCGCCAAGGCGGCCTACTCCTGCTCGTCGTCGCGAACGACGATACCGCCGCGCGGGCGCACGAGCCGCGCCCCACCGCCCACCGGGCCTGCCGCCCTCGCCGTCTTCACGAGCTGACGCAGCCGCTTGGCCTCGGTGAGCGCCGAGTCGGTCTCCACGATGGCGAAGACGTCGCGCCGCGCATCGCCCACCGCGCGCACGATCCGCTCGAGCGCGATGGGCCCGAACGCCCGCGTCTCCCCCAGCGCGCGCATGCGCAGGTACGCGACCGGCCCGCCGGGGACCGGATCGCGCGCCGGATCGACCGCGAGCACGACGCCCCACGCCCGCGCCTGCGCCGCCGCGGTCTCGACCTCCCAGACCCCGCTCGGCTCCCACACGAAGTGCGTCACGTCGTGGGGCACCCGGTCGATGATCTTCGCGATGCGGTCCCGCCACACCTGGGCCGGGGTCACGTCGGCCGGCGTGCGGAGCACGAAGCACCGCGCGTGCAGCGCGTCGACCGCGGCGCGCGCCGCCTCGAGCTCCCGATCCGCCGCCTCGCTCGCCTTGGCGCGCGAGAGCGCCGGGCCCGCCACGACCGCGAAGTTGAACGTCGGCGGCACCGACTTGCGCCAGCGCTTGAGCGTCGGCAGCGTCGGCGTGAAGCCGGGCCCGTCCGGATGCGCGGCGCTCCCGAGCGTCACCCGCAGCTCGAGCAGGTTGAAGCGCTTCGCGTACGCGGCGATCGCGCCGCGGAGCTCCTTCGCTCCGATGTGCCAACGGGACGTCATTGGTCAGGGCCCGCGCCCATGTTGCACGCTCTGCCTCAATGCGCCAGGGCCTTCATCCGTCGCGGAAGTGAAACCACTGCGTGGGCCTCGCTCGAACGAAGCGCTCGAGCGAGGATGCCAGGCTCTGCGCCGCCGCGTCCATCGCGACGGCCGAGGCCTCGCGGGCGAGGCGGATCGGCGGCTCGAGGTGCACGACGTAGCGCCGGTGGCCCGTGCGCGCCGCGAAGACCGGGACGAGCGGCGCCCCGGTGACGGCGGCGAGGCGCAGCGGCCCCTCCGGGATGCGCGCGCGCGATCCGAAGAGCGTCACGTCGCGGGCGCGCTGGCCGGCCCGCGAGCGGTCGATCTGGAGGGCGACCGCGCCCCCCTCGCGCAGGTGCCGGGCGAGCGGGAGCGCCGAGAGCGGATCGTCGCCCACGTGGGCCACGAGCAGGCCCTGGCCCCGCCGCGCGCCATCCTGGATCGCGCTCGCCCGCGCGTCGGGCTCGGCGCGCTCGGCGATCATCACGCGGAGACCGTGGTCGCGCGACAAGAGCGGGCCGACCGTCTCCCACCCCGCCGTGTGCGCGGTGGCGAAGACCAGGCCCCGCCCGTCGCCGAGGGCGTCGAGCAAATGGAGCTCCCCGTGGACGAGCGCCTCGGGCACCCGCGCCCTCGGCGACTCGGTGCCGAGCACCTCCGCGAGGCACGACGCGTAGCTCACGAAGGTCCGCGCGACGTCCACCGCGTCGCGGACCCGGCCGCGCGAGCCCCGCACGCGTCGGAGGTTCTCCCCCACGAAGCGCCTCCGCTCGGCGGCGATGGCGCAGGCGACGACGCCCACGACCGGCGGCGCCACCCGCACGAACCAGTCGGGCCGCGACGACCCCCAGCGGGCCAGGTGGCGCCAGAGCGCGCCGTCGAGGGCGAGCGCGCGCGGGGGGCCGGTCATGGCTCGCTGGCTATAGACCATTTGCGGTAGCGTGGCGTCGCGATGCTGGACCTCGGCCGTCGCGGCCGCGCCGTCTTCTGCGCCTTCTTCTTCGGCAGCGAGGCCCTGCTCATCGCCACCGCCGGGATGCGCTCCGACCGCTCCTACGGGTTTCGGATGTTCCCGGAGGCGTCGACCCTCGTCGTCCACGTGGCGCGGCGGCTCGACGGGGACCGGCTCGTGCCCATCGAGGGCGGGCGCTGGCAGGCGCACGACTGCTCTGGGCGCGTCCACTCGTTTCGTTGGGGGGCGATGGTGCGCTTCCCGGCGCCAGGGCAGCTCGACGTCCCCGTCGGCGCGCCTTACGGCGTCGAGTCCGAGCTTCACCGCACCCACGACGCCCTCACCTGGGTCGCGACGCACACGCCCGAGGATTGCGAGACGCGCGCCTTCGTGGCTCGAATCGAGCCTCGCAAGAACGGCCGCCCGCTCGATCCCATCGAGGTGGAGGTGGCGCATGGACGCTGAGCCGCTCTTGCGGTGGCTGCGCCGCCTGCGGGATCAGTCTGGCGACACGTACCTCCTCGCCGTCGTGCGGATGGGCTTCGGCCTGCTCCTCCTCAACGAGGCGTGGCTCGCCTACCAGCCATACCGCGAGCCCGGCGGGTACTTCGGCGGCCACTTTCACCAGCCGTTCCTCCCGGAGAGCCTCGTGCCCTCCGAGGACGCCTACCAGGGCATCCTCTTCATCCAGCTCGTCGCCGCGATCCTCGTCGTGACGGGGCGGCTCGCGCGGCCGGCGCTCCTCGTGGCGGCGGCCGCGCTCGTCTTCACGATGCTCTCCGATCGCCTCTGGTTTCACCACTACCGGCACACGATGGCGGCGTTCTCGACGCTCCTCGCCTTCGCGCCGTGCGACCGGTACTTCGTCCTCGGGCGCGCCGCGATCGTCGAGCCCGGGCCGCTCTGGGCCCAGAACGCCATCAAGGCCCAGGTCTCGGTGATGTACCTCGCCTCGGGCGGCTCGAAGCTCTTCGACCCCGAGTGGCGCGGCGGCCAGATGATGCAGGGGATGATGCGAGGGCTCTCGCAGCTCCTCGCGAACAACCACTTCCCGTCCGCGGCGGTCGAGGCGATGCAGACGCCCCTCGGCGGGAGCCTCCTCGCGAAGGGCGCCATCGGCACCGAGCTCGGGCTCGCGTTCTTCCTCTGGTGGCCGCGGACGCGGCGCCTGGCCATCTGGGTGGGCCTCGTCTTCCACCTCTTCATCTCGCAGATCACGCCGGTGCGCCTCTTCACGATCGAGATGCTGCTCATCTACCTGCTCTTCGCCACGCCCGACGACCGGGCGCGCGTCGTGCGGTACGACCCGCGGCGCACGTCGCTGGCCGCCGTCATCGAGAACCTCGACTGGCTACGGCGCTTCCGGATGGAGCCGGTGTCGGGGTCGGCGTTCGTCGTCGTCGATCGCGCCGGGGTGGAGAAGCGCGGTCTCGACGCCGTGGCCGTCGTCTTCGGTGCGATTCCCGTCCTCTTCGTCGCCTGGCCGGCGGTGGGCGCCTTCGCCGCCGTCGCGGGACGCTTCAGACGCGGATCACCTCGGGGTGCGCCTTGATCAGCTCGTCGAGCCACGCGTTCGAGAGCTTCTCCTGCATCGAGTTGGCGCGCAGCCGATCGTGCAGGTTCCGGAAGTCGACCGCGTCGAGCTCCTGATCCTGGTTGAAGCACGTGAAGACCACGCGCTCCTGCCCGGTGAGCGGGTCGTGCAGCTTCTGCAGGCACTGCGCGCACACCTCCTTCATCATGCACTGCATCGGCGAGTTGATGCTCCCGATGGCGAGGTGCCGCGGATCGAGCAAGGGCTGGAGGACGCCGTGGCGCGCCCCGCGCACCGCGTTCATCATCCCGTCGCTCCCGATGGCGATGATGCGCTTCACCTCCTTCAGGGGGATGGCCGGCGCGCCGCCGAGCTCGCCCGTCCCGTAGGCGGTCATCGCCTGGACGATGTTGCCGCGGAAGTGCCGGTCCTGCGGCCGGTGCGGCTCGATCGCCGCGCCGCCGTCGGTGCAGAAGATGACCTGGTCGGTCCAGCGCTCGATGTCCTCGCGCTTGAAGATGTCCTCCCCCCGCCGGTAGCCGGCGAAGTAGAGGACGCGCCCGCCGAGGAGCTTGAACGCGCGCGCGATCGAGAAGAGGACGGCGTTGCCGAGCCCGCCGCCGCAGAGCAGCACCGTCTCCTTCGAGGC
Source organism: Polyangiaceae bacterium (assembly GCA_050012715.1). Taxonomy (GTDB): domain Bacteria; phylum Myxococcota_A; class Polyangia; order Polyangiales; family Polyangiaceae; genus Palsa-1150. Next base: position 2,508 of record JBEKGQ010000387.1, on the reverse strand, counting down.
GATCTCCGTCGGCTGCCCGGTCGGCCCCATCAGGATGATCGGCTCGTTCGGCTCGAGCGCGGCGCAGAGGCGCGAGCTCCCGCCCATCTCGAGCACGATCGTCCCGAGGAGGCCCTTCTCGACGTCGACCCACGCGCCGGTGAGCGCGAGGCCCTCCATGGCGAGGCGCACCTCGGCGTGGATCAAGGGCATCCCCTGCCCGTTCTTGTCGAGCCCGAGGACGGGCGCGAACGCCTCGAAGTTCTGCAGGCGATAGAACTGCCCCGGCTGGAATTTGCGCGCTGCCATCGGCGCGTGGACCACGATCTCGACGATGTTCTTCGTCAGCCGGTTCACCTGGTGGACGCGCGCGATGAGCTCGTGATCGAGCTTCTCGAAGAGCGCGCGGAGCTTCTCGTCGCGCGCCGGTTGCCCGGCCGGATCGAGCGCCTGCGGGAAGAGCCGCACGACGTGGGGGTACCCGTCCTTCGCGCTCGCCATCGCGCGCACGACGCTCCCCGCGTAGTGCGGGTGGTTGTCGCCGTAGAACGAGACGGTGCGGTTGTCGTGGAGGTAGCTCGTGAAGAAGCCCTCGCCGGGCTTGCATGGCGCGAGCGTCACCTTGCCGTCCGCGTCGACGGTCGCCGCATGGTTCTTGAAGTACTGCTTGCGGGCGTCGAGCTCGAAGGTGCCCGGGTACTCCTTCTCGTAGATGACGTTGGGGCTCGTCCCCGCCGCGACGCACAGCGTCCGGGCCGGCAGGTCGATGGTCGCCCCGTCCTGCCGCTTGAAGCGGACCGCCTTCACGTGGCTCTTGTCGTCGAGCACCGCCTCGAGCGGCGACATGTGCTCGATGTACCGGACGCCCTCCTCGAGGCTCTTCATGACCTCTTCGTGGTTCAGGCGGTACGCCGGCGAGTCCTCGAGCCCCTTGCGGTAGACGAGCGTCACCCCGCCCCACGAATCGAGGAGCTTCTGCACCTGCGGCTCGCGCCCCTCGGCGGCGGCCTCCGCCTTCTCGTGGCGGAGCTGCCGCGCGTGCTCGAGGTGCCGCTCGAGCGTGCCCCACTCCTCGTCGTCGAACATCTTGCGGACGTCGGCCTCGGAGTGCCCGGTGCGGAGCAGGAGCTCGTAGCGCTCGAGCTCCTTCTCGAGCTGCACCTGGTAGTACGCGAGGAGCTCGGTCGCGGTGTCGATCGCGGTCAGGCCCCCGCCGATGACGACCGCCGGCAGGCTCACCTGGAGGTTCGCGATGCTCGTGTGCTTGTAGGCGCCCGTCAGCTGCAGGGCCATGAGGAAGTCGCTGGCCTTGCGGATGCCGCGCGACAGGTTGTTCTTCATGTCGATGATCGTCGGCCGCCCGGCGCCGGCCGAGATCGCGACGTGATCGAAGCCGAGGCCCCACGCGTCCTCCAGCGTGATCGTGCCGCCGAAGCGCACCCCGCCGAAGAACTTGATGTGCCGGTTCCGCGCGAGCGTCAGGTAGACGATGGTGAGGAAGTTCTTGTCCCAGCGAACCGTGATGCCGTACTCGCTCACCCCGCCGAAGCCGAGCAGGCGCCGCTCCTGGAGCTCGCCGTAGAGCTGGCTGGCAACCTTCACCGGGCGCGGCGCGAGGCCATGGGTGCCGACGAGCGCGGTGTCGATGGGCTCCACCTTCAGCCCGTCGACCGCGACCACGCCGAACCCCTCGCACGCGAGGTGGTGCGCCAGCGTGTACCCCGCCGGCCCGAGGCCGACGACGAGCACGTTCCGCCCGTTGTAGGGCTTCATGTGCGGGCGATGCACGTTGAGCGGGTTCCAGCGCGTGAGCAGCTGGTAGACCTCGAGCCCCCACGGGAGCGCGAGCGTCTCGGTGAGCACGCGCGTCTCCACCTGGGGGATGTTCACCGGCTCCTGCTTCTGGAAGATGCAGGCCTTCATGCAGTCGTTGCAGATGCGGTGGCCGGTGCCGGGGCACATCGGGTTGTCGACCGTGATGAGCGCCATGGCGGCGACGAGCTCGCCCGCCTGCCGCATCGCGTGCATCTCGCTGATCTTCTCCTCGAGCGGGCAGCCGTCGAGCGCGACGCCGAGGGGGTTCTTCTTCACCTCGCCGGTCTTGGCGTCGACGAAGCCCTTGCTGCACGAGTCCTTGTCCCGGTCGTGGCAGAGCATGCAGTACTCGATCTCGGCCTCGACCTCGCGGCGGCGCATCCGCCGGTCGGTCAGCTCGAAGCCGAGGCGCTGGCGGCGCTCGTGCTCGGGGCCCACGAAGAGCTCGGGGATCGCCGGATCGGGACGGACCACGTCGACGAGGTGGTTCCAGTCGAGCGTGCGGGGCACGTGCATGCTCGCCCAGCGGCGCACCGGATCGTGCGCGTTCGCGCGGCGGGCCGCGAGCCACGCCTCGAGCGCGTCGAGGGCGAAGGCGATGGTGCGGCCGAGGGCGGCGTCGTCCTCGCCAGAGACGACGTCGGCGGCGAGGGGCAGGAGCGCGGCGCGCACCTTGCGGGCCCGCTCGCGGAGCTCGTCGGTCCACTGGGCGCC